>OMSP01000073.1 GCA_900313775.1 uncultured Eubacteriales bacterium | reverse complement strand
GGAGAGATCCTGGTGGATCTGGTGACTGCCGGCCGATTGACTTTCAGCGGAGAAGAGGGTCAAAAATGGAATGATAACGCAGCGGGAGAAGAGGAGAAGCTGTTGACAGAATGGCAGCAGGCGCTGTCATCATTGGAGGAGAGCGGACAGCTCTCGGGGACTTTGACCGGCATTCTGCATACGCGCAACGACCGCCTCGGCGACGTGATCGAGGATCAGGGGACTGAGGTGCTCGCCGGGCAGGATCATTTCACTGATCAGGTACTCGGGCTGACATTTAAGATCAGTCCCTTCTCCTTCTTTCAGACTAATACGGCAGGAGCGGAGAAGCTTTATGAGATCGTCCGCGATTATCTCGGCGATGTCTCGGGTAAACGTGTCTATGATCTCTACAGCGGGACAGGTACGATAGCTCAGGTGCTTGCACCGGCAGCGGAGGAAGTGATCGGAGTCGAGATCATACCGGAAGCAGTGGAGGCGGCCGAGGAGAATGCAGCAGTAAACGGGCTGGCGAACTGTTCTTTTCTCTGCGGAGACGTCTTTGAAGTGCTTGACAGCCAGCTGGCAGCCGGGAAAGAACCGGATGTCATCGTGCTCGATCCGCCGCGTGAGGGAGTGCGGGCACAGGCGCTGCAAAAAATCCTGGGTTACCGGGCGGAGCGCATCGTCTATGTCTCATGCCAGATCACCTCACTTGCGCGGGATCTTCCGAGAATAGAAGAAAGCGGCTATCAGCTGACACGCGCGTGCAGTGTTGATATGTTCCCTCAAACTGCGGGGATCGAGACAGTCGCGGTCTTCGAGAGAAGGGCAGGGGCGTGGGCGTGAGTCCTGTCACATATCAGAGTCGTTTTAAGGATATCGGGGCTGAATGTTGTAATAGTTTTTCAAATAACAATTAAAAGACCGCCGGCCTTTATCGGCCGGCGGTCTTTATTAATGTATAGACTGGAGATTATTTCGTGCCGAAAATACGGTCGCCTGCATCGCCCAGTCCCGGGCAGATATAGGCGTTCTCGTTGAGTTCACGGTCCAGATGGCCGATAAAGATATCGACATCCGGATGTGCTTTGGCAAGCACCTCCACGCCTTCAGGCGCCGCGATGATGCACATGAATTTGATCTTCTTTCCGCCTTTTTCTTTGATCAGGTTGATCGCGTCGGCAGCAGAACCGCCGGTAGCGAGCATCGGGTCTGTGACAATGATGATGCGTTCGCTGATCGGATCCGGGAGCTTGCAGTAATACTCATGCGGCTCGTGAGTCACCGGATCGCGGTACATGCCGACATGACCGACTTTGGCAGTCGGCAGCAGGCTCAAGATACCGTCTGTCATGCCCAGACCTGCGCGAAGGATCGGGATAAGAGCCTGCTTGCGGCCTGCGATGACAGGGCTTGTAGTCTTCTCGATCGGTGTCTCGACCTCGATGTCCACCGTATCCAGATCGCGCAGCGCCTCAAAGGCCATCAGCATGGCGATCTCGGAGACGATATCGCGGAACTCCGCTGTGCCGGTGTCCTTGTCGCGAAGTCTTGTGATCTTGTGCTGGATCAGCGGATGATCAAGAATGTGTACATTCGGATAATTCTCGTAAGCCATGATTTCCTCCTTTAAATGTGTACGCCGCGGTTTTCGTCGCCGGTCTTGTTCGTGCCGAATTCATAGTCCTTGCCGGGAAGAATGGCATTTAAGACGATGCCGACGATCGATGCGATAGCAAGCGCGGTCAGTGTGATCGTAACAGAACCGATAGTAAATGTGACGCCTCCGCCCAGACCGAGGCCGCAGACCAGAATGGCTGCCGCGATGATCAGGTTGCGGGAGTTGGTGAAGTCCACCTTGTTCTCGACGATATTGCGGATACCGATCGCGGAGATCATGCCGTAGAGGATGAAGCTGATACCGCCGATGATAGCCGCAGGCATCGTACCGATGATCTGAGAGATCTTCGGGATGAAGCTGAGGACGATCGCATAGCATGCAGCCAGACGGATGACATTCGGATCATAGACTTTGGAGAGTTCCAGGACGCCTGTGTTCTCGCCGTAAGTCGTGTTGGCGGGGCCGCCGAACAGACCGGCCAGAGCAGTGGCAAGACCGTCGCCGAGAAGTGTCCTG
>OMSP01000071.1 GCA_900313775.1 uncultured Eubacteriales bacterium | reverse complement strand
CATATCCCTGTGATCTCGCTCAATGTGAGCGGTCTTGAGGACAATCCCGGATTCAAGATCACTGCCGGCCTGGTCCGGCGCGGTATGTACGCGCTTGTCTTCGGAGATGTGTTTATGCGAGTGCTGTACAGGATGCGGCCCTACGAGAAGATCCCGGGTTCCGCCAATCTCCTGCATGATCAGTGGGAGGCCCGCTGTATCAAATTCCTGCAGAAGAAGCATCCGAGCCGCCGGGAGTTTAACCGGATATGCAGGGAGATCATCGAAGACTTTGACGCCCTCCCGATCACCGACGAGAAAAAGCCGCGTGTAGGGATCGTCGGTGAGATCCTCGTCAAATTTATGCCGGCGGCCAACAACTACCTGGTCGAGCAGCTGGAGGCTGAAGGAGCTGAAGCAGTCGTTCCGGATCTCATGGACTTCCTGCTCTACAGCTTCTACAACACGAATTTCAAACACAGATATCTCGGCACCAAACTGCGCTCCGCCGTGCTCGGCAACTCCGGTATCCGTTTCCTTGAGTGGATGCGTTCCGTGCCGAAGCAGGCATTTAAAAAGAGCAAGCACTTTGTACCGCCTGAGCGGATACAGAATCTCGCAAAAAACGCTTCACCGATCGTCTCTCTCGGCAATATGACCGGCGAGGGATGGTTCCTTACCGGCGAAATGCTGGAGCTGATCCATGAGGGAGTCCCCAATATCGTCTGTACTCAGCCCTTCGGCTGTCTTCCGAACCATGTCGTCGGCAAAGGCGTTATCAAGGAGCTGAGGAAGCGCTATCCGCAGTCAAACATCGTGGCTATCGACTACGATCCGGGAGCCTCGGAAGTCAACCAGCTCAATCGTCTCAAGCTGATGCTCTCGACAGCCCGGGCCAATTTGGAAAACGATTAAACACCATAACACAGAAAAACCCCATACTCTTATTCGGGTACGCTTGCGCCTTGTCCTCGCGCAGCGGTACTAAGCTCAGACTTCCCTTTCGGTCGTCTTCGCCAAGGACCGGCGCTGTGGATGCCCCGAACAAGAGTATGGGGTTTTTGTCTGTTGAAAGCTTTCTTAGTTTCCGGTTTGATCCTGTTTGTAGTCAATATCCTCAATTTCAGATCTTAGGTTATCGGGAAGATCAAGATAATAAACATCTTCCGGATGTCGTCGGATGAGCTGCTTGCCCCCGGTGTCACCGCTAAGTTTTCTCAAATCGTCCCAGCAATCGGATCGGAAGATGCAGGGGTTGTAGCTGGCGCCCTGATAACGGATCGCAGCCATCGGTTTGCCGGCGGCGAGAAAACCGTCGAGCAGCATTTTGATCGTAGATGTCTGCAATCGCGGTTGATCTCCGACAAAGCAGACGAGAGCCTCCCCTGTATCTTCAGGATCATTAGCGAAAACAGACAGTGCTTCCTGCAGGGAGGAGGCGATACCTCTCTCCGGATGCGGATTCTCAAGGCAGTTAACACGCGGATCAGCGCTGCATGCGTCGCAGATCGGCCCGCGGCGCGTGACGATCGTCAGGTCAGCGATATCTGTACGTGATCTTTTCAGGGCGAGCAGGCGTTCGGTGACATGGCGGTACATCGGTTTACCGTCAAGGTCAGCCAACAGCTTATCTTCCTTCTCCGTCCCGTACCTGCGCGACAGTCCGGCCGCTAGAATCACCAAATGAAATCTCATTTCTGAGCCTCCAGGACCGACTGTATCAGCAAGTTTGCTGCGATGGGCAACGCCGCGTCATTCGTGTGAAATGCCGGATCATGCCAACCGGGATACTCTGTCTCATCCGTATCGTCCACCCGGCCGCTGCCCAACCAGTAATAATACCCCGGTGTCTCTTTGAGCAGCCATCCGAAGTCTTCACACCCGAGTCCTCCGGGGACAGATATGATGTCCTGCTCTCCGACAGTGGCGATGGCAGCTCTTTTTGCAATATCTGCCATCTCCTGTGTATTGTAGGTCGCCGGAACGGTATCCTCCACCGTCAGCTCTGCCTCACATCCGTATGCTGCGGCGATCTGCTCTGTCATTTCACACACGCGGCCGAACGCCAGATCCCTGACCTTGTCGTCGTGTGCTCTCACGGATCCCTCAAGCCAGACATCATCTACCATCTGGTGTTTCATTTCGTTATTGCTCTGAATAGACTCGATTCCGACAGTAGCCGAATCAAGCGGTCTGATATTACGGCTGATGATACTCTGAAGCGCCGTGACCAGCGCGCAGGCACAGACTATGGGGTCATGCGAATCCTGCGGAGAGCCGCTGTGACTGCTCTTGCCGTGGATGCAGATATTGTAATTGTATTTACCTGCCATGCGGTATCCGGCCTCAGCCACGACCTTTCCTGCCTGAATATCGGGACGGTTATGCATTCCGAATACACAGTCCGGCCGGTATTCGTTATACATACCGGCCTCAAGCAGATACCGGGCGCCTGCCGTAATTTCCTCCGCAGGCTGGAAGATCAGCATGACATTGCCCCGAAGCTCCGCTCGATTTCGGCTCAGGACCTGTGCCGCTCCGAGAAGAGCCGCCGTATGGAAATCGTGACCGCAGGCGTGCATGACACCATCATTTTGTGAGACCGCCGGCCCTGTAGGCACCTCCCGGATGGGCAGCGCGTCGATATCTGCGCGAAGCCCCACAAGTTTCCCTGAAGCACCTCCCCTGATGACGGCGACTACACCGGTATCGATGGGAAGATCCAGGATCTTTACGCCGTCCATGCGTCCGAGCACAGAGCGGATCAGTTCACTCGTGCGATGCTCCTCAAATGACAATTCCGGATGGCGGTGCAGAGCCTCCTTGATCTTCAAAACAGCTGATTCTTCATTGGGATAAAGTACCCAGTCATAGGTGTTGTTCATGATACGTCTCTTTCTCAAATACTGTTGCCGTAACTGACCGCTTTAAGCCGGCGCATCAGTAAATACAGCGGATAGTACAATACGAGCGCCGACAGCAGGTTTCCGGCGAAATGCGTTATATCAAACGGCAGTCCGTTGATGAAAAAAGTCACGGCCGCACCCGGCCCTCCGATGATCAGCGTCGGAAGCGTGCACAGCAGACCGAATGACAGACCGAACAGCGATATGACCGCCGCGCATACAAAAGTGGATGTCTCATGCTTTGTGACAATGGACAATACGACCAGGATCGCCCACACATACAGATAAGTCATCCACCAAATGGTAAAACCATACAGCAGACCCTCGAGCAACACGAAGACATATACAGGTATAAAGGCTTTTCTGCCGTAGATCTTCGCGTAAAGATAGACGAGCAGAGATACCAACTCGATATTGGGGAGCGAAGCAAGAGCGACCTGCACCACGACGAGCAGCGCTCCCAACAGTGCCAATATGACTAACTCGAGAGTCTTTTTATGCATTTTTTAATAATAGCCGGTAGTGAATACGAGTTCGAAGACATCTCCGTCCTGCATTTTGAGTGTATCGGCTCCGGTCTGAGCCATCTCGTTATTCTGCAGGATCTTCCACCACTCCTGATTCTTGTCCTCAGCCTTCTCGCCGTCAACGGTAGTGATGTAGAGACCCATCTCTCCCTCAATGCCCTCAGCCAACGACTCGGACACCAGCAAATCACCGAGCATCTCCAGATCGGTCGTATACTCAAACTCTTTTTTGCTCTCATCCTTGTGAGTGACAATGACTCTGACGACCTTCTCAGCCCCGGTCTCGGGTGCTCCTGCTCCCGCGGCCTTATCCTCCTGCTGTGTCGTCTCTGCCTCTGTCTTTGTCTCGTCCTTGGACTTGTCTGCCTTCTTGGAACCGCAGCCCGCAAAGAGCGAGCAGACCAGGGCCAGAGCCAGCAGAATGATCAGCGTTTTTCTCATCTTTTTCATAATAGATACCCCCTTCACTGCGGATGGTGGGACTCGAACCCACACGATGTCACCATCGCAAGATTTTGAGTCTTGTGCGTCTGCCAATTCCGCCACATCCGCCGATGACAAATCAAGCGGCCGGATAACCCGACCGCTTGGTATCATAGCATATATTGCCGTCTAATTCAAGAAAGCTCTCACCGGATCAGCCGCTGATCGACGACCTCCCAGTCTGCCGCCGGGATCTCGTACAGATCATCCTTTTTCCTGACTGTGACAGTGACAGTCTGTTCACCGCTGTACGTAGGTTCTTTTTCGACCTTTTGCAGCTGCTGGACCAAAAGCCTGGTCAGGACAGAACTGAGCTCTTCCTCTGTGATGTCTTTTTTGTCTTTCATAGAAGCCTTGACCGCCTCTTCGGCCTGTTTGTTGAACTCCTCCCCCTCAAATGCAGAGGACAGTTCGAGAGGTTTGATATTGACTTCCACCTTATAGACACCGTTGTCTTCCAGCGCCTCCCCCACTTCATAATCCGTCTTCATGCAGAGTGAATCGACTGTCTTTCTCAGACTCTTTTTGATATCCTCATTGATCCCCTCACCAAGGATATCGCTCAGGGCTTCCGTCAGCGCGTCGACGGTCTCGTCATGCATCTTTTCAGCATCGGATTTCTTGCCGAGCTCCATCTCCACAAATCCTTCAGGGGAATCGTGATAGGTGGCATCCATCATGGCCTGCACATATGTCGCCGCGTCGAACTCCTTCTTTTCACAGCCCGGCAGCAGCAGACCTGCAGCCATGACCGCGGCCAACGCTGCGATCAGCACCCGTCGTCTCATTTCATTCCTCCGTCTTCCGTCAACTCGTCAAATACCGGGAAGCAGTCAAAAGTAGCGAAATAATCTGCGAGTGTCTCTGCGCGCCGGATCATCTGTACCGACCCGTCCTCTTTGAGCAGAAGCTCCGCTGATTTTAACCGGCCGTTATAATTGTATCCCATTGCATAGCCGTGTGCCCCCGCATCGTGGATCACCAGATAGTCTCCCATATCGATCTTCGGCATCTTACGGTCAATGGCGAATTTGTCATTATTCTCGCACAGAGATCCGGTCACATCATACACGTGGTCACAGGCCGCATTCTCTTTCCCGGCCACCGTGATATGGTGATAGGCGCCGTACATTGCCGGACGAATGAGATCGACTGCGCAGGCATCGACACCTATATACTCTTTATAGATATGCTTCTCATTTACGGCCCGCGTCACGAGTTGTCCGTACGGTCCCAGCATAAAACGGCCGAGCTCTGTGTAAATGGCCAGGTCAGTGATACCCTCAGGTACGAGAATATCGTCGTATGCCTTGTGCACACCCGCGCCGATCGCCGCGATGTCATTGGGCTCTTCGTCCGGGTAATATGGGATGCCGATGCCGCCCGAGAGATTGACAAAGGACAGCGTGATCCCCAGTTCCTGTTTGATCTCGACCACAAGTTTGAACAGGATCGCCGCCAGACGCGGGTAATACTCTTCCATCAGCGCGTTGCTCGCAAGGAACGCGTGGATACCGAAGCGCTTTACTCCTCCGTCTCTGAGGATCCGGTAGGCCCTGAACAGCTGTTCTTTGGTCATGCCGTATTTGGCATCTCCCGGATGATCCATGATCCCGTTGCTCATGGTGAAATGGCCGCCCGGATTGAAACGACAGCTCACAGTCTCCGGGAAGCCTCCGCAGGCCTTTGCCATCTTGTCGACCTGTGTGACATCGTCCAGGTTGATGATGCCTCCGAGCTGATGACAGTAGGCGAACTCCTCAAGCGGCGTGTCGTTGGACGAGAACATGATCATTTCTCCCGTGCTGCCGACAGCATTGGAGAGCACCAGTTCTGCCATGGACGAACAGTCGGATCCGCATCCCTCCTCCTGCAGTATCTTTAGGATAAAGGGATTGGGATTGGCTTTGACCGCGAAGAATTCACGGTAGCCTTTGTTCCAGGAAAACGCTGCGTTCAAAGCGCGCGCGTTGGCCCTGATCGCCGCCTCATCGTAGATATGAAACGGTGTAGGATATGTCTTGGTGATCTCTTGGATTTGCTCTTTTGTCAGGATCGGTTTTTTCTCCACGGTCTTCTCCTTTTTTATTGAATATGTTCATGGTTGAACAGATGGTCGCTGCAGTATTCATAGGCTCCGTTACACTTCGAGCAATAGCGGAACTCCAGATTGGGATCGTCCAGCTCAGTCCTTCCGCAGACATGACAGCGGTGACGCGGTGTTACGGATCCTGCGTCGGGTACACCGGATGCCTGCGCGGCAGTCGGCGCCTGCCCATTCACACCGGCCCCGTAAGGTCCTTCCGGACGATTGGCCCAACCGCCCTCCTGCTCTTTTTTGCGCAGCTGCTCGGCCAGTGCCTTGAGCTGCTCCTGCTGACGTTTCTTATATCGCGCGGCAGTCGCCGCGAAATCATCTTTCAGGGCAAAATAGTAAATGATCGCATTGATCAGAGATACCGCTGCCGCGATGGCGCCGGCTCTGTAATAGATACCGACATCTGCTGCACCGCCGTACTGAGGCAGGAATCCCTGAATGATCGCCCAGACGAAATAAAACCCGTCGAGGATCGCGATCCAGCTGCCCTTGATCGGGATCAGGAAGAACAGCAGAAAACGCGCGTTCGGGAAGGCCAGTGCGTAGATAAAGAAAAATGAAAGATACAGGTAAGTCGTGCCGATCGGATAGGATACACCGGTTATCGCATAGGCGATCAGCGCGGCAGCAACATGCAGGATGACACCGAGGAAAATATAAGTATTAAACTTAAAAGTCCCCATCACCTGCTCCAGCTGCGATCCGATCAGATAATAGATATACAGCATGATCACCGCCCAGAAGATCGAACTGTATCCCGGCGGCTGCATCAGAAAAGTCACGATCCTCCACACCTGTCCGTGCAGGATCGCCCCTGCATCAAGACTCAAATACTGTTCAAAGATCCCGGGCCTCATATAGGACAGGACGGCTCCGACCGCGTTGAGCGCGATCAGATAATACATCAGATGCGGTATGGCAAAACGTCCGAGCTTGCGCTCAAGACGGTTGAAAACCTTCATACAGACTCCTTTTTTCTCTTAAAAATACGCACAAAAACTTAGTATAATCTTACTTACATTGCGCCTGTTTGTCAATCAATATGGTATACTGAAACACAGAGGGAATATCATGAAAATAACTGGTTTTATCTGTGAATTCAATCCGCTCCATGACGGGCACCGCCACTTTATCAGAAAGGCTGAAGAGGCTACGGGATCAGACTATCTGATCGCTCTGATGAGCGGTGACTTTGTGCAGCGCGGCGAACCGGCGATCCTGCCGATGTATGAGCGCACAAAGGCAGCTCTGGATGCCGGTGCGGATCTCGTGCTGCAGCTGCCGGCAGTCTTTTCGACCGCAAGCGCAGCCTATTTTGCCGAGGGCGGTGTGCGTATCCTGCATGAGCTGGGCTGCGTGGATGCGCTGGTTTTCGGCGCTGAGGGCGGAGCAGACGATGATATCACAGAGACCTTGGCCGAGATCGCCGCTTATATGGAAGACAACCGCGACTCCTGGCAGCCGCTGCTGCGCACTCATCTCCGGGAAGGCAAAGCCTATGCCGCTGCGCGTGCAGAAGCTATGAAAGAATCCGGCTGCCCTGCAGACGGTCTGTCCGATCTGCTGGTTAAGCCCAACAACCAACTTGCTCTGGCCTATATGACCGCGATCCGGCGCATCGGTTCCTCCATGAAACCTGTCGCCATTCCGCGAGACATGACTTATGCTGCCTCCTCTGACATCCGGACGAAGCTGCGCTCATCCTCTGCCGCAAAAGATCAGACCTGTCTCTTCCCGGACGATTTTTCACTCCTCTTAAAGGACAGACTTATGTCGCGCAATGCCGCTGATCTGGCAGGCTGTCTGGATATCACGCAGGATCTGGCTCAGCGCATCAAGAACAGACAAAACGAATTCGAGAACTGGAGCAGTTTTACCGATCTGCTGCACACCAAAGAAATGACCCGGGCACGTATAAGCCGCTGTCTGACACATATCCTGTTGGATATAAAAAAAGACGACCCTCTCCTCGCGGAGGGAGCCGCCCCGAAAACCATATTGACCAGAACACCGTCCTTTGTGCGGATCCTGGGCTTTCGCCATAAAGCACAACCTCTTCTCGCAAGGCTCAAAGAGTCGTCTTCTGTCACCCTGCAGACGCAGCTTCCGCCTGATCTGGATGATCGCGCGGCAGATCTCTATGAGAGCGTCCGCACCGATAAATACGCTCTTCCGTTTACGGAGAGTCACCGGCAGCAGCCGGTGATCATCTGATCACATCGTATCCTGAACAGAGTTTAGTACACGGACAAGGTTTCTGATCGGCGGATGATCATCGCCGTCCAGAGTAGTCATGATTGCCATGACATAGGGACCGTTTGCCGACATGACGATACCGGCATCATTATAGATATCGATACCGCTTCCCTCCATCCATCCCGGTTTGGAGTAAGTCGT
>OMSP01000143.1 GCA_900313775.1 uncultured Eubacteriales bacterium | reverse complement strand
TGAACATCTCCGCGATCAGCGCCAGCGCCTGGTCAAACGGCGCATAAATGCGTGTGATCGCCAGCAGGAACATGAACAGGAGCATAAAGTCGATCCGGCCTGACAGGATCAGACTCGTTCCGGTGAGGATGGTCGTTGCAACCCCCAGCCGCATAATCACGCTCGCCGCATTGACGAAGATGCCGGTGTGCAGTTCACCCCGGAGCATGGTTTTTTCATGATCGTCGATCTTGTCGTTCAGAGCATTCAGGAATCTGTCTTCCTGATTTGTCGCCCGGATCTCCCGGATGTTCTCCAATGTCTCCTGAATGCCGTCTGACACCCGTACCCCTGCCGCCTTGGTAATCTCTGAATTGTGTTTGGTAAGTTTTCTGCTGCCGAACAGCAGAGCAAACGCCACCGGGACGCCCCACAGACAGGCAAGAGCCATTCGCCAGTTATAGAGAAGCATACAGATCGCTATGATTGCCGTTGAAATATAGGAGCCGTACAGATATCCAAGACAATGGGACCAGACATGCTCCAGACGGTTCACGTCACCCATAATCGTCTCCGTAAGGTCAGCCAGATCGCGCTTTGCGAAGTAGCCGAGGGACAGTTTTCTCAGACGCTCGGCCAATCCGATGCGGACTGTTTTGACCTCACCGTAGACCAGACCGTACGTGGCCCGGTATTGCTGCAGATGCGTGATGATCGATAATATCAGGAAAGCCAGCACAAGAAGAATAAAGGGGATGGCTTTCGGCAGATCCGCTCCATCAGTCAGGACAGCCATATATTTTGACATCATCAGGTACAGGATCCCCATGCCGCCCATCACGATAAGGTTGACGACGACCGTCCAGAATGTTCCTTGCTTTGTGTTTTTGATGCCCTGATCGGTAAGTGCGTATTTTCTCTGAAATTCTTTCCCGAACATGGTTTTTTCCCCCTTATATACGCCATTTCACAGCCTGGTTGTAATCGACCCACATTTTTGCGTAAAGGCCTCCCGCTGAAACAAGCTGCGCATGAGTCCCTTCTTCCTCTACACGTCCGGAATCCAGCACAATGATCTTATCCGCGCCGACGACTGTCGACAGACGATGCGCAATCATGATAACGGTGCGGTTTTTTGTCAGAACCGTGAACGCCTTCTGAATCAGAGCTTCGTTCTCCGGATCGGCAAATGCTGTGGCTTCATCCAGTACGACGATCGGGGCGTTTTTGAGGATCGCTCTCGCCAGAGCCACGCGCTGCTGCTCGCCGCCGGAAAGGTAGGTCCCTTCTGTCCCGATGACCGTATCCATCCCGGCCGGAAGCTTTTCGAGGATGTCGTCACACTGTGCCGCGGAAAGAGCGGCATGCACCTCATCCCGCGTGGCCTCAGGTCTGGCGGCCCGAACGTTTTCCAGGATGCTTGCCTTAAACAGATGATCGTTCTGGAAGACAAAGGCCATCTGCTCCATCAACACATGAGGATCTGTCTCGCGGACATCCACACCACCCACCTCTACGGATCCGGAGCTGACGTCCCAAAATCGCGGAATCAGGCTGGCAGCCGTTGTCTTGCCGCCTCCCGACGGTCCGACCAACGCCACAGTCTGTCCCGGTTCAACGCGGAAGGAAATGTGATCAAGTGCCGGAATCTCCGCTCCGTCATAGGTAAAAGAGACGTCTTTGAACTCCACGCTGTTGTCCTTTGGGGTTTGCGGGTGATCAGTGATCTTAAGCACCGGAGCGCTCATCACCTGATCGATCCGCGAGAGCGCAGTGCTGGCCAGCATCATACCGCTCGCCGCAAACATGATCCTGACGAGTGCGGTGGATACGATCGCTGAGAACACCGCGTAGAAAGCAAAATCCGTGACAAAGTCTGCAAAATTACCGGTTTTCAGAGCACCGGGCGCCAGGATCAGAGCCACCGGAACAAGAAAAATAAACGCGCCCTCCGTAAAGGTCAGATTGATCGACTGAGGCACCTGGCAGACATCTCCCTGGTAGTGCTCCGCCTTGGCGCTGTAATCTTCAATGGCCTGTTTAAAGGCCCGGAATGAATAGACTGTCTGCTGAAACACCTTGACCACCGGAATCCCCCGAACGTATTCTGTCCCGGCTTTGCTCATCACGTCCTGCGCCGCCTGGTATTCCGCCATCAATTTGGCATTCTTGCCGCCCATCATGGTAAACATCGCGGCTATGGAGACAACTGCCGCCAGAAGACAGGCAGCGCCCATACGCCAGTCAAAGACAAACATCAGGACGATCATAGATATCACCATGGTCACACTTCCCACGATATCCGCCAGATTGTGGGCGAGCAGGGTCTCCGTCTCGGAGGCTGCCCCGTCCAAACGGTTTCGGATCAGGCCGGACGCATTGGAATCAAAGAAGCCGAGCGGCGTCTTCATCAGATGCGCCATGCCCTGT
>OMSP01000201.1 GCA_900313775.1 uncultured Eubacteriales bacterium | reverse complement strand
GTGTTCCTCTGTCCCTGCGTTATCCCGCAGGTAGTCAAATCAAGTCTTATTCCCATTGTTTTTCCCTTTCTTTCTCAGTTTTCCGACTATTTTATTATATACTATTTCCTCTTTCTAAAAAAGGTCTGCGCCTCCTGTCAGACAATCAAAAAAGGGCCCTTGGGGCCCGCGTACTTTTCGCTTACATCCCGATGCCGGCTCAAACAGGTATCAGGACCGATATGATCTTCAGCACCAACGGAAGAGTACCGACCGACAGGAGCGTCGACAGGAGCAGCGCTCTTCCTGCCTGACTGTAATCCAAGCCTTCCTGCTGCCCCAGCATGACGGGTATCGTCGCGCAGGGAAAAGCGGCGCCCAGCACGAGGGTCGCTTTGAGCAGCGGCGAGATCGGCATCCAGATAAAGATCAGACCCATTATCAGCGGCATCACGATCAGTTTTACGAACGATATCTCCCAGAGGTCTCTGTCCTTGAACGAAGACAGGAACTCCCTTTCCCCGATCGCAGCCCCGACATAGATCATCGCAAGAGGCGAAGCCATCTCGCTGATCGCCGAAAGATATTTGCCGAAAAGGTTGTCCATCGGTATGCCCAGATACATTATCAAAAGGCCGGCCGGGATACTGATTATCACAGGATTCGTGATCAGATGCGCTATCAGTTTTACAAATTCCGTTCTTGTGAATCTCCGCTCCGGATCCTTTTCTTTCCTGATATATGTGATGCCATATGTGAACACATAAACGTTGAAGGCGATCGCCCCGTGTACGATCATCATCAGAAGACCGGGCTGTCCGTAGACCGCAAGCGCTACCGGGTAGCCGATAAAACCGTTGTTCGGCATTATCGTCGACAGCACCGCGCACCGCGTTATCCGATCCTGCATCCCCCTCGCGCGGTAATAGCAGAACGCTATCACGGTGAACAACACAAAGGACGCTCCCGAAAGGAGCGTCATAACCAAAAAATCGTGTCCGAGAGACGGGTCCACTTCCATCGTCCCGATCTTATAGGTTATCATGCACGGGAACGCGAAATACAAGGTCATCCTGTTGATGCCCAGATTCACGGTTTTGTTGAGCACGCCGATCTTGCACAGACCTATCCCCGTGAAGATCAGAGCAAAAAGTAATGCGATCTGCGTATACATTTTTCTGATTATCCGTAATACAGATTCGTCGTTTCGTACTCCGGATCGCAAGTGATGTCGATGCCGATCGACTTGAGGGACATCTCGTCCTTCTCAGTCAGGATGGCTGTCGAATGAGCCTTGCAGCCATCGAGCTCGGTGAGCTTCTCTACAGCCAGCTCCGCCATCGGATTCGTCGCTCCGGATATCGTGAGCGCCGTCAGTATCTCCTCGACATTGAGAGCGCTTCCCTCCTGCTTGAGTACCGTAGTCTTGAGGCGTTTGATATCTTCGAGTATATGCGGTGATATGAGATGGAGCTCGTCGGCGAACCCGCAGATCACCTTGACCGCGTTCAGTATCGCCGCGGCAGGCGCGACCATCAGGTCGGAGCTCTTTCCGGTCACGAGTATGCCGTCATCGAGTTCGAGCGCGACTGCAGCTGTATGTTCGTCGTTTTCCGCGTCCTTCAGGCCATGCTCGTCGACATATTCATGAGCCATCCTCACGACGACCCTGTCATCCGGAGTGATATCGAGTTCGTCCATCAGGAGTTTGCATCTTGAAACAGGCTCCGCAGTAATCTTTCCTTTTTTGTAATCACACTCTGCGATCAGATATCTCCTGATCACTTCCTGGCATGCGGCTTCGCGGCACACCTCGTCGTCCGTGATGCAGAATCCCGCTCTGTTGACGCCCATGTCAGTCGGCGATTTGTACTCTGCCTCGGCACCTGTGATCTTCTCTATTATCCTCTTCAGTACCGGGAAGATCTCAAGATCGCGGTTGTAGTTGACCGCTGTCTCGCCGTAAGCCTCCAGGTGGAAGGAGTCTATCATATTCACGTCCTTCAGATCCGCAGTAGCCGCTTCGTAAGCGATATTAACAGGATGCTTCAGCGGAAGGCTCCAGATCGGGAACGTTTCGAACTTTGCATACCTTGCCGTGACGCCCCTCTGCTTCTCATGATAAAGCTGCGAAAGACACGTGGCGAGTTTTCCGGAACCCCCGCCCGGCGCGTTCACGACGACGATAGGTTTCGATACCTCGATGTACGGGTTCGCGCCATAGCCCTCTTCGCTTACTATCGTGTCAACGTCTGTCGGATAACCTTTCGTAAAGCTATGTTTGTATGTCTTGATCCCGCGGCGCTCCAGCCTGCTGATGAACATATTGACAGCCGGCTCGTCTTCGTATCTGGTAACCACTACGCTGTTGATCGACAGCTCGTAGCGGCGGAACATATCGATGATCCTGAGGACCTCCATGTCGTAAGTGATGCCGAAATCCTGGCGCGTCTTGTTCGTGACGATGTCGCCCGAATAGATGCAGATAACGATCTCCGCCTTGTCCTTCAGTCTGTGGAGAAGCTTGATCTTCGCGTTCTC
>OMSP01000028.1 GCA_900313775.1 uncultured Eubacteriales bacterium | reverse complement strand
GTGGGACAGGTCTATATCACTTATGATTCCGATGAGGCGGGGGTCAAGGCGGCGCTGAGGGCGATCGCCATGCTGCGCGCAGTGGATATCAGTACCCGCGTTGTCCGCATGCAGCCGTACAAGGATCCCGATGAACTGATCAAAGCGGAGGGAGCAGAGGGATATCAGCAGAGAATCGATCACGCTGTGGACGGGTTCATGTTTGGTGTGGAAACTCTCGCCGGTACTTTCGATCTGTCAGAGCCGCAGGGTAAGATCGCATTCTGCCATGCAGCGGCACGAGAACTCAATCAGCTGGATGAAGAAGTGGAGAGACGCACCTATCAGGAGGCTGTTGCTGCGCGGTATGGTCTGACAGTTGAAGAGATAGAACAGGTCAGGCGTACAGAAGCCGCCAGATCCGCAGGCAGGACACCTGTCGCGAGGCCGCGGCGGACGTCTGAGAAAGGATCGGGAGCTCAGCGCGCACGCAGGACACTTCTTGCCTGGATGGCGGATGATATAAAGGTGATACGGACTGTTCAGGGGCTGATCGCTCCGGAAGATTTTCCGAATGATGTCGAACAGACGATCTGCCGTGCACTCTACGAGCAGAGTGCTTTGGGGCATGTGGATCAGGCAGCGATCGTAGACCGCTTTCAAGAGCAGGAAAAGCAGGAGGAGGCAGCCTCTGTATTACACACGGATCTGCACGATATCCGCGAGGCTGAGGACCCCGCAAAAGCATTGACAGAGATGGTCTATCAGGTTATAATAGAGCGCTTGAATAACTCTGGGAATGCAGACGAACCGGCTATGTCTCTGCAGGAGATCGTTGAACGCAGGAAGATGGCCGAAAAGATAAGGACCATGAAGTTGACTCTCTAAAGGGGGAAATATGGCAAAGAAAAAAGAACAGACAAGTATCGAAGACGTGATCCAGGAAGAAATCTCCTCTGACGCGCTCGCAGACGAACAGCTGGATGAGGAACTTGATCTGGAGGCGCAGGATCCGGTCGAAGAGCAGGAGAGCAGTGCTCTGGAACAGTCGGACGAAGGCGACAACAGGATCGCCGATTCCGATTTTGAGGAGCGCCTGGAGAAACTTGTCAAAAAGGGAAAATCCGGAAAGAACATCCTTCAGCTCAGTTATATCGACGATTTCTTCGGGGATATCGAGCTGAGCTCCACTCAGATCGATCGTCTTTACTCAGTGCTTGAGGAAAATGAGATCGATGTCCTTGAGATCGATATTGACCAGGAGGGCCGTGAGGGTGAAGAGACCCGGGACTCCGATGAAGACGCGGACAGCACGAAGGAGGACATCAGCGTTCCCGATACCATCAGCACGGAAGATCCTGTCCGCCTTTATCTGAAGGAGATAGGTAAAGTACCGCTGCTCACGGCTGAGGAGGAAGTGGATCTTGCCAAGCGTATGGGAGAAGGCGATGAGGAGGCCAAACATAAGCTGACAGAGGCAAACCTTCGTCTGGTCGTATCCATCGCCAAACGCTATGTAGGACGCGGTATGCTCTTCCTTGATCTGATTCAGGAAGGCAACCTGGGTCTCATCAAGGCGGTCGAAAAGTTCGACTATACCAAAGGATTCAAGTTCAGTACTTACGCGACATGGTGGATCCGCCAGGCCATTACCCGTGCGATCGCCGACCAGGCGAGAACGATCCGCATTCCGGTGCATATGGTCGAGACGATCAACAAGCTGATGCGCGTGCAGAGACAGCTTCTGCAGGAACTGGGCCGTGAACCCACCGAGGAAGAGATCGCCGAGGAGATGGGACTGACCGTCGAACGTGTACGCGAGATACTCAAGATCGCGCAGGAGCCGGTCTCTCTGGAGACTCCGATCGGTGAAGAAGAGGACAGTCATCTCGGTGATTTCATTCAGGATGAAAACGTGCCGGTGCCAGCCGAGGCAGCTGCGAGAATGCTCCTGAAGGAACAGCTTGATGAGGTTTTGGACACGCTGACAGAACGTGAGCAGAAGGTTCTTCGTCTGCGCTTCGGTATGAATGACGGCCGTGCACGCACACTGGAAGAGGTCGGAAAGGAATTCGATGTCACACGCGAGCGTATACGTCAGATCGAGGCCAAAGCCCTGAGGAAGCTCCGTCATCCGAGCCGCAGCCGTAAGCTGCGGGATTTCCTTGACTGAGAAGAGTCAGCTGCATACACTTTCAAAGCGCCTGCAGACGGTCGCCTCCATGGTGACTCCGGGCAGGCGCCTTCTGGATATAGGCTGCGATCACGCCTATCTGCCGATCCGTCTGGTCAAAGAGGGAAAGGCGCCGGGTGCTGTCGTGACGGATATAAGCGCAGGAGCTATCGAACGCGCCGTTGCCCATATCAAAGCCGCCGGTCTGGAAGACCGTATCACGGCGCGTCTCGCGGACGGGCTTGAGGGATACCAGGACGGTGAGTGCGATACAATGATTATCAGCGGTATGGGCGGTCCTCTGATCATAGATATACTCGAGACGGGAGAGTATCTGCTGGATGGTTTTAAAGAGATCGTTCTCTCGCCGCAGTCAGAGATAGCTCTGGTGCGCCGCTGGCTTGCATCGCACAGATTGCGGCTTACAGACGAGAAGATGATCTGTGATCAGAACAAGTATTATGTCATTCTGAAGGCTGTATCGGGAGAAGAGAGCATCTACGCGGCCGATGAGGATGAGAAGGCAGTCCAATACGCGTACGGCCCGTATCTGATAGACAGACGGGACTGCGTATTGGCTGATTTTTTAGAGAAGGAGATCAGACGGTATGAAGCGGCTCTTGAAGCGGCGGTCCGGAGTGAAGAACCGCGCGCAGTCAGTCGCAGGAGAGAACTGATCGCTAAGAAGGAGGCAGCATGCAGAGTTATGAAGTCGTTGACTATCTGAACGGATTGTGTCCGCCTGATCACGCCCAGGAATGGGACAATGTCGGGCTGCTCGTGGGCGGAAACCGGGAGATCAGCAGTGCTTATATTGCGCTGGACGCCACAGATGAGGTGATCAGGGCATGTGCTGATGAAGGATGCGAGATGCTGATCACACATCATCCGCTGATTTTTTCAGGATTAAAGAATGTCAGCGAGCAGGATTTTGTCGGGAGACGGGTGTTGGAACTCGCCGAACACGGGATCACTTATTTTGCGATGCACACCAATTATGATACCGACCTGATGGGTGATCTTGCGGCGGAGCGGATCGCTTTGAAGAATGACAGCCCGTTGCTTTCTTCACCTGAGTTCTTCGAGGATCAGGCGGAGGAAAGAGGCATCGGCCGCATCGGAGAGCTGCCCGAAGAGATCTCCCTCAGGCAGCTGGCTGAGCGGGTCAAGCATGCATTTGACGCAGAGAGCCTGCATGTCTTTGGAGATGAAGACAAACAGGTGTATCGGGTGGCAGTCCTCCCCGGTTCCGGCAAGAGCGGGGTAGATCAGGCGATACAGGGCGGTGCCGATGCGTTGGTGACCGGAGATATCGATCACCACACGGGGCTGGATGCCGTAGCGCGCGGTCTAGCGATCGTGGACGCAGGCCATTACGGGCTCGAACATTTGTTTGTAGACGATATTGCTCAGAGGCTCCGGGATGCTTTCCCGACTCTGCGCGTGGTAGAAGATATCCCGCGAAGACCTTTTTTTACTGTGTAGGAGGATCATCTTGAGTGAGAGAATCTATGATGTGACAATCGACGGAAATCAGTACCGGTTCCCCGAGGGGATATACTACCGGGATATTGCCGCTCAGTTTCAGGAGACAGGCCGGCATACGATCGTGCTGGCGATCGTTGACGGGAAACTCACTGAACTGTATAAGAAGCTGACGAAGAGCTGTGAGATCCGTTTTGTAACGACCGCGGAGCAAATGGGGCATAAGACCTACGAGCGGAGCATGTGCATGTTGATGGCCAAGGCCATATATGATGTCGGCGGCGGCAAAGCCGTCGATCAGGTGCGGCTGCGCTATAATATCAGCGACGGTCTGTACTGTACGATGGATGACGGACGGGAGATCACCGAGGGATTTCTCAACAGAGTCAAGGCGCGTATGCGCGAATTGGTAGATCAGAAGGTAATGATCCACAAGCGCAGCGTCAACACCGATAAAGCTATCGAGCTTTTCAAGAAGCACGGGATGCATGATAAGGAAAAACTTTTCTATTACCGCCGTGTCTCGCGTGTCAATATTTACAGTATCGAGGAGTACGAGGACTATTACTATGGCTATATGGTCCCGGATACTAGTTTTTTGCAGCATTTTGATCTGATCAAGTACAATAAGGGCTTTGTGCTCATGCTGCCCAACAAAAAGGAGACGGACAAGATCGGCAGATTCGAGCCGAAGGAGAAACTCTTCAGAGTCATGGAGGAATCCACGCGCTGGAGTGATGTCCAGGGGCTGTCCACTGTCGGCCGTCTCAATGACCGTATCACCCGCGGAGATGTACAGGAGATGATCCTCGTGCAGGAGGCATTCCACGAGAAAAAGATTGGCGAGATCGCTGTTCAGATCGCGGAGAGGGGCAATGTAAAATTTGCCCTGATCGCCGGACCGTCCTCATCAGGGAAGACTACTTTCTCCAGAAGATTGTCGGTTCAGCTTCGAGCTGCCGGACTGATCCCTCATCCTATCTCAGTCGACAATTATTTTGTAGACCGTGAACATACACCTCATGATGCTGACGGCAATCTTGATTTCGAAGCGCTGGAAGCGGTCGATATAGCGGCCTTTAACGATGATCTGAACCGTATGCTGGCCGGTGAGACGGTACAGTTGCCGACATTCAACTTCAAGACCGGTAAGCGGGAATACAACGGTGATATCATTACGCTCGGAGACAATGATATCCTCGTGATCGAGGGCATTCATTGTCTGAATGACGAGCTGACACGCGACTTGCCGGCTGAAAACAAATTCAAGATCTACATCTCGGCTCTTACATCGATCAGTATTGATGAACATAACAGGATCCCGACTACTGACGGCAGGCTGCTGCGCCGTATGGTGCGCGACGCGCGCACACGCGGGGTGGATGCAGCCGATACGATCGCGCGATGGCCGTCCGTCAGAAGAGGAGAGGAGGCCAATATATTCCCCTATCAGGAGCAGGCTGACGCTATGTTCAACTCGGCACTGATCTACGAGCTGGCAGTACTCAAAGTACAGGTGGAGCCTTTGCTGTTCCGTGTTGACCGCGGCACACCGGAATACTTTGAGGCTAAGCGGCTGCTGAAATTCCTTGACTATTTTGTCGGGATAGGGGCCGAGTTGGTGCCGACCAATTCGATCCTCAGGGAATTTGCGGGAGGAGGATGCTTTAATATCTAGTGTCTTGCGAACGATCGGTAAGATGTGTATAATATTTACGATATCCTGTTGTTAGAATCATGATGGAGAGCAGATTATGGGTAATACTAGTGTATTAATTATCTTTTACGTAGTGATCATCGCGGCGTTCTATTTCTTTATGATCCGTCCGCGCCGCAAGGAGCAGAATCGTATCAATCAGATGTACGCGGATATGGAGGTCGGTGACAGCGTTCTTACGACCAGCGGCTTCTACGGTGTGCTGATCGATATCGAGGAAGAGGAAGTTATCGTAGAGTTTGGCGGCAATAAAAACTGTCGTATCCCGATGCAGAAAGCCGCGATCGCTCAGATAGAGAAACCATCCGCGGGTGAAGAAGAAGAGTAAAGATCCCGCTCTGAGCATGAATAAGGGCTGTTGCCTGTCGGCAGCAGCCCTTAATCTATGTGATATAAAGTATTATTACTTTACGTCTATGCATCCGCGGATCGCACGGTCCACAGATCCGTCCAGGAGCGACGAGACCTGTGAAGAAAGGAAGTCCGGATCGATGCTCATTTCTGACTTGGTGTATTCGTTAAACAGTGAAACGATAATACCGGAAAAAAAATGAGAGATAAAGGCCTTGTCTTCATTTTTTAACCGGCAGTCAAACGCAGTCTGTCGTCTTTCGATATAGTCCGAGATGATCCTGTCAAAATAGCGGGTCCCGGCCTGAAGAACCTGAGGGCAGAATGCATTGATAAAGAATCCCTTGTGGTCACGCATGTAGAGGATAACTTTTTCAGCGCAGTCTATCCAGTCCTCCCAGGTCTTGAAATCATATATATCATTGAACAAGCGGTAATTCATCGATTTACAGGCCAGATCTGACAGTGTATTGTAATGGTGATAAAAAGTCGGCCTGGAGACATTGCTCAGCTGGCAAATACGTGTCACGGTAATAGATTTGAAAGGTTTGTTTTCCAGTTCCTGATTCATGGTCAGCATCAATTTCTCTGCTGCATTCATTTTTTAAATAGCCTCCTTACAGAATATAAGAATCCTGTTAAAAAAGTGACAATAGTAATTGAAAATTAACCCCCGAACCGAGAATACCGGTTCAGGGGAAAGCTCCCTGCCAGACTTGAACTGGCGACCTCATCCTTACCATGGATGCGCGCTACCGACTGTGCCAAGGGAGCAGATGTGCGGTAGTTAAAGCGGAGTATGAAGCGTTCCACCTTGCCGACGCAACAAAAATAATATACAATAATTCGGAAAGAGTGTCAACAAGTTGCAAAGGTGAATTCAGTGGAAGAAAAAGCAAGACATTTCATAGAACAGGAGATCGATAAGGACCTTTCAGAAGGGGTTTATGATCATGTTGTAACGCGGTTTCCGCCTGAGCCGAACGGCTATCTTCATATCGGTCATGCCAAGTCGATACTTCTCAATGACGGGATAGCCCGTGAATATGGCGGCACTTTCAATCTGCGCTTTGACGATACGAACCCCACCAAGGAAAAGGAGGAGTTCGTCGACTCGATCACGGAGGATGTGCGTTGGCTCGGTGCCAACTATGAAGACAGGATCTACTTTGCCTCTGACTATTTCG
>OMSP01000031.1 GCA_900313775.1 uncultured Eubacteriales bacterium | reverse complement strand
GTGCCTGACGCCTGTGTGTTTGATATCGCTGCCCATCACAAGATCTTTGACCGAATTGTATTTATCCGCGACGGACACCACGACACCATCGCTCGATATCATTGACGATACGATTGGAGAGGTTTTCCCGTTTAGCCTGAATCTTTATATGTAATTTGCTCTCGCTGTACGGAGTCTTCAGCATATATATTTATCTCCTGTTCTTTAAGAGTATAATACAATATCTTAATCTTGAGGAACAAAAACCCGCTTCAATTGATTCAAAAAGCGTTCCGCGATCGGTGTCAGCACCTGATAGCGGTTCCAGGCAACATACAGCTTCGTCTCAAGCCTGGGAGAGAGCGGCCGGAACACCAGCCCGCTTGTCTCTGATGTGTCGATCAAATGTTCAAAAGTCAAGAGATAACCGAGACCTTCCCGCGCAAAGACAGAGCCGTTATACGAAAGACGGAAAGACCCTTCCAGCTTGAGATCCGAGAAGGAGTTCCCGGCCCATTCCTTGATCTCATTGTTCCATGCCTGTTCGGAACAGAACAGCGGGAGACCCGCAAGGTCACTTACGCGGAGAGATCTTTTCTTTGCCAGCGCGTCGTTTCCCGGAAATACCAGCCCCCATCTGTCTCTCTCCGGAAATTCAAGGAAATCATACTTTCGATTATCCGGTGACTCGGCAAGCACGATGAAATCCAGCAGTCCTTTGTCAAGTTTATCTGCGATCTGTTCGGTATCGCCGCTCGTGATGTGGTAATGAAGATTCGGATAGTGAAGTTTGAGTTCTCGAATGGTGCGTGCCAGATATTTGATCTGACAGGATTCCGCCAGACCGAGATACAGATCTCCGCCGGTGATATCATCAAAGGATACAAATTCATGCTCGATCTTATCGACCATGCTTACCAGATCCTCTGCGCGGTTGCGGAGGAGTGAGCCTTCATCTGTCAGACGGATACTGAAGCTGTGACGGGTAAACAGTTTCTTTCCGAGTTCAGTTTCCAGAGATTTCAGCTGCTTGGACAGAGTAGGCTGGGTGACGTGCAGGATCTCTGCCGCACGGCTCATATTCTCTTCTCTTGCCACGGCAAGAAAGTATCGCAATGTTCTTATTTCCATAGGTCCCTCCGGCTGAGGTGTTATCATGCGGTCAGTGATATGCCAATAAGGAATATCATAGTATTCATTATAACTATTAGCGCAAGATCACACAAGCAGGTATTATATAGCTGAAAAGATGTTTAAGAGCGCACGAAAGACCGATTGCATGGAGGCAGAAGAAATGATCAAAAAAGAAGAACTGAAACTGGTGCATGACTGGGACAAGACTTTCGGAAAGAGCGACAAAGTCGACCACAGCAAAGTGACGTTTGTAAATCGCTACGGCATTACACTGGCGGCGGATATGTATGTGCCAAAAGATGCGGAAGGCAGACTCCCTGCCATAGCAGTCAGCGGACCGTTCGGCGCTGTAAAAGAGCAGTGCTCGGGTCTTTATGCGCAGACGATGGCCGAGCGGGGCTTCCTTACGATCGCATTCGATCCTTCTTTCACAGGAGAGAGCGGAGGCAATGTGAGATATATGGCTTCCCCGGATATCAATACCGAAGACTTTATGGCGGCTGTTGACTTCCTTTCGCTGCATGAAAAAGCGGATCCTGACAGGATCGGAATTCTCGGCATCTGCGGATGGGGCGGTATGGCTATTAATACGGCAGCCCTTGATACCAGGATCAAAGCGACCGTCGCTTCAACCATGTACAATATGACAAGAGTGAACGCCAACGGATACTTTGACAGCGAAGACAGTGAAGAAGCGAGGTTCGAGAAGAAAAAAGCAGCATGCGCACAGCGTCTGGAAGACCTGAAAAACGGAGAGTACAAACTCGGCGGCGGTGTGGTGGATCCTCTTCCGGAAGATGCACCGTTCTTTGTGGCGGATTATTATGACTATTATAAGACTGATCGCGGTTATCATGAGAGATCCCTCAACTCCAACGGTGGCTGGAACGTTACCGGATGCGAGTCTTTCATGAATCAGCCGATCCTTCAGTACAGCAATGAGATCAGAAGCGCGGTCCTGCTTATTCATGGAGAAAAGGCTCATTCATGCTATTGCTCCAAGGATGCCTATGCTGATATGATCAAGGACAGCAAATATGCTGACAATAAAGAGCTGTTGATTATCCCGGACGCTGTTCATACTGATCTTTATGACGGCGGCGGAAAGGATGCGATCCCCTTTGATAAACTGGAGAGCTTTTACAGAGAGTATCTGAGATAAGAGTGGTGTTTCAATGAGATTTATATATTTGTCAGTGATTGCCATCATGATATGTCTGCTGATCTCGCTTTCAGCGTGCAGCTCCGGCGCACAGAAAGCAGCGTCTGAGCCAGCAGGTAAACCTGCTGAGACAGAGAAAGAAAGTAAATCGGCAGAGACAGATGAGGGTCAAGAGCTTCATCTGCGGATCGGCGACAAAGATGTTGCCGTTGCATGGGAGAACAATGATTCGGTAAACGCGCTTAAAAATCTGGCTTCAGCCGGGGCGGTCAGCATCGACATGTCCATGTATGATGATTTCGAACAGGTCGGTTCGCTTGGAACGAGTCTGCCGAGAAATGATGAGCAGATAACTGCCGAAGCTGGAGATATCATGCTGTATTCAGGAGATCAGCTTGTCGTGTTTTACGGTTCAAACTCCTGGGCTTATACACGGCTGGGAAAGATCACAGACAAGAATGCGTCGGAGCTGACCGATCTGCTTGGCAATGGCGATGTGACAATAACGATTTCATATAGTAACTAGATTCAACTAAATTCTCGAATTACAGCTAATTGACCCGCAGACTTCTCGGCTTTGAG
>OMSP01000276.1 GCA_900313775.1 uncultured Eubacteriales bacterium | reverse complement strand
TCAAAGTCTTCTGTCTGGGTCGTGTGATATATGATCTGATCGGCAGTTATCTTCGGCACAAGATAATCTCCCGAATACTGAGTGTTCTCCAGCCAGTAATAGTAGCTCAGAGAGCCGTCTTTATTGTGTCCTTCCGTGAGTTTCCAAAGTGCCGTATTGACCTGTGTGCCGGTCCATTCAATATTATCCCCGGTGTCGTAACAGGGAATCAGCGAGCCGTCGTGATCCACCGCGAAGAATTCATATTTCTTTTTCGTATCATTCCAGATCCGGGTATAAATGATCACCTCCGCCCCGTCCGGAACGTTTGTCGTATCGGAAACACTGACCTTCTTCGCTGTATAAAGCTTAAAGTCGTCTTCACTAAGTGATGTTTTCTCGACCAGGTTCAGCCATTTGTTCCCCGTATTCGTGTAACCCCGGAATCCCTTGTCTGCATTGTTCCCGCTTAACTCAGGCGCGATGGAATATCCGTTCACTGTAAAGCTGAGCTTTCCGCTGTTTTCTCCGGTTCCCGGGATCACTTTGAAATCAGAAAGTCCTTCTCCATCAGGCGCATCAGTAAGGGTCAGGCTCTGGCCGTTCAGTGTCAGATATTTTACGGAGCCGTTTACCATGGCGGTGATTTGGTATATATCCTCCTTCACGCAGTGGAATGTCCACTCTGATATATCGCTGTCCGCAGACACCAGAAGGATTCCGTCATTATCCCGCACGTCAGGTTTCATCAGTACGTTCATTGCCACAAGGTGATTTGCATCCTTTGTCTCTGATATTAAAGCCGCAGCAGCAGCAGAGTTGTTATGATACGCGATACCGTAAGTCTTTCCGTCAAGACTGTAGGGGTCGTCCGGAATCGTATAAGAAGAGACATAGGTGAGTGTGATCTGAGAATTCGGGGCATCATTATTGTCGGTATAGAACCTTATGCCCTTACCGCCATTGGAATGCTGAAGCCACTTGTTTTCGCCCTTCTTTTTGAGATAGAACAGCCCGTCGTCAGCACGGCTGACTTCAAATACCGTTCCTCCGCTTCCGACAAGGTCCACCAGGTTCCCAGACCTATTCCTAATATACCGCTTATTATCTCCCGTACCGGTGTAAATGTAATAAGTGTTATCTCCTTGTCCCGCAGGTTCAAAATGCCATGAGGCAGCCGAATTATAGTCGCCCGTTTCTATGAAACAGTTATTGTTGTTCAGCTCAGATGTGAAATAAGTCGTAAGATTTTTTATGGAAAGGTAAAACGCCTCCCCCGTGTTATTGCTCAGTTCTTCCAGATCTGATACTATTTTGATCCCTGCCGCTTCCGGTGCGTCCACGATCCCGTAAACGGAGAATCCTGCCGTCTCAAATTCAAATGAAAGGCCGGAATTTTCTGAGACACCATCCCCGAAAGTCCCTTCAGGTGCCTCTGCAGGAACGTTTGTCTCTGCCTCATTACTACCGTCTGCAACGTCCGTACTGCTCTCAGGGATACTGACCTTGACGTTTTCAAGGGTTTCTCCCGCAGCGTCCGCATCTGAAAAATGAACGATCTTCGTCCCGTCAGAGGCATTTCTATCATCGAGATGGATCTCCACGCTGACCGTGCTGCCGTCAGCAGGCTGGATCTTCTCCCCGTCTGCCATGATGCTGATATCAAAGAAGCGCGCGTTAATGACCGGCTTGTCAGTCCAGCCCAGTGCGTCTGCCGCTCTTTCAAGGTACTGGTCATATTCCGTCGTCTCGTCGCCGCCACTTTCCTTCCGAAGGATCTCTCTCGCCTCAAGTTCTGCGCCTTTGGGAATACCGGCTTCCGGTCCATACGTCACCCTGATCGACCATGTCTCTCCGTTCGCGTCGATCACTTTTGTCTCAATCTTTTCCGCCACGACGACGCCAAACACTGAAAAGCTTTCCGTATTGAAGGATACACCGCAGGCACCATCGCCCCTTTCGTCGACATCGACTTCATCCAGAATCTCCGCGCTGTTCTCGTCCGAGAAATGCAACGCTTCCACACTGTCCTCTTTCCTGACCTCCACCGGATCAAAGCTGATGCTGACCTTCACCGCGCTCTGCGGCTCGACCTCTTTTTCCTCCCCGTTCTCGTCCTTTACTTTGATCGTGATATCGAAGAACCGTGCTTCCCGGATCTCCTTGTCTGCATCCAGATTCCCCTCTGCAGTATCGTAATGTGACCGGTATTCTTCCGAATCAGGAACGAGCTCCTTCACGCACAGGAAGGCATTCTCCGGGATCCCGGCGTCTGCTTCGTATGTCAACTCGACCGTATAGTCGTCATCTTCGAACTTCAGCGCCCCTGATGTGTATGCGCTGCTGTCCGCAGTGTGCGGCTGATCATCTTCACTCATACTTTCCGATTCGTCAGAAGACGTGTCGGGAATTACCTCCTCATCGGATTCCGTCGACTGTTCCGTAGCCGTTATTTCCTCTGCTGTTTCAGACGTCTGCCCAGGCTCTGTCGTCGCTTCTGCGTCTGTTGCAGTCTGTCCGGCTTCCGTTATCTCATCTGTACTTATCGCCGTCTGCTCCGGTTTTGATCCATCCTCCCCGGAATCGCTCGTTATTCCCTGCTGTCCTGTTGTGTCTTCCTGCACTTCGCCAGCCTCTTCCGTCTGCCCGGAAGTCTCTTCCGCCGTAACTGCTGCCGCGCTGCCCGATTCGTTCCCCTGCTGCTCCGGGATCTCTTCCCATCCGCCGGTGCTCGTCTGTCCGACGGCAGGTATTTCAGACTGTTCTTCAGCTGATTCGCTCAGGGTTTCCATTTCATCCGTGCGGACAGCATCAAGCCCTTCGGAACCGCTTTCGGTCCCGAGCTCGATTCCCGGCATTTCCCGCGCGATATTGCCCGTGATCGCTGCCGCAGGCAGGATCAGGTTGTAAACAGCACAAAAGACGACCACGGCAGCCAGTGCCGTCACCGTCCATCTCCGGAATCCTGAAAACTTATAAGAATACAGCAACTGCCGTACCTGTTTTTCGATATCCCTGTTTCTCTTCATCCTTTATCAGAGAACGGCTTATATCTGATACTGTTTTGTTTTTTTGACACAATTATCCACATCTAACTTAACAGGAAACCTGCAACAATCGCGTAACAAAATTGCGCCTGCATAGACTGCAAGCGCCAAACTACGATGATTTATTTAGTATAAATCCGTTTTTTCTGCGGCGCAACGTGGATATTGACAACGTACCTGCATATATATGTATGATGATATATAACAGGCCTGGACAAAGGAGAACGCCGGGTCTTCATTCGGTCAAACAGAATCACATTTACGGGAGGTCTACCATGCCGAATCTTACAATGGATACGATAAACGCAATATCTTCTGCTGCAACGATAAGCTTTCAGTTCTTCAGGAACGCTTTTGATGGGAAGAACGAAGCATTTAACGCACATTATGGTAAAAATCTCGAATTGCTGGGTATCGCGCCGGGTAATTATGAAGGCTCCATCGCAAAAGACGTACTGGACCAAGCCGCAAAAAAGGTGGCCGCCGATATTCTGGAGGACTACAACGGACGGAAAGCAGAGCTT
>OMSP01000186.1 GCA_900313775.1 uncultured Eubacteriales bacterium | reverse complement strand
TGCATGCGAACCTTGACTCCGGCGCGCAGTTTCGCAAGTGCCATGCTAAGCGGAGCGGAGCCCGCACTTATGCGGAGCGGGAGCGCATGCAGATGGCACGCAGCGAAATAAGCCAAAGGAGTCACCGAGAGCATGCACGTCCCCTGGTCAGCTTTCATTTGAAGGAAAAATCGTGTATAATGAATGGCTGTAGGTACACAGAAAGGAAATATCCCTATGCAGCAAAAACGAAGCACTTTTTCCGGAACTATCGGATTTGTCATGGCCGCCGCCGGCAGCGCGGTTGGTTTAGGTAATATCTGGCGTTTCCCCTATCTGGTCGCCAAGAACGGAGGCGGCGTCTTTTTAGTCGTCTATATCATACTGGCACTGACCTTTGGCTTTGCGCTGCTGCTGACGGATGTGACGATCGGACGCAAGACCGGTCAGGGTCCGCTGACTGCCTATCGTCAGTTAAAGCCCGGCTGGGGAGGACTCGGAGTGCTTGCCACGCTGATCCCGGCGATCATCATCCCTTATTACAGTCTGATCGGCGGCTGGGTCGTCAAATACAGCACGGTCTATCTGGCCGGACAGGGAAAAGCTGCCGCAACAGACGATTATTTTTCCTCTTTCATCACCTCGCAGTGGCAGCCGATAATCTTCCACACACTGTTTTACGCAGCCACCGCTATCATCATTTTTAAGGGTGTCAACGACGGCATCGAAAAGCTGTCCAAAGTACTGATGCCGGTCCTGATCGTGATCGTCATCGTCATCGCCATCTACGGCTGCACCCTCTCCTTCACGGACGCGGAAGGTGTCAAACGCACCGGCCTGCAGGGGATGGCTGTCTATTTCATTCCCAATTTCGAGGGAATGACCCTCGGACGTTTCCTGGGGGTCGTCATGGACGCGATGGGTCAGCTCTTCTACAGTCTGAGTGTGGCAATGGGTATCATGATCGCCTACGGCTCTTATCTGAAGAAGGATGCCAGTCTGATCAAAAGTGTCAATCAGATCGAGATCTTTGACACGAGCATCGCAGTGCTGGCAGGTCTCATGATCGTACCGGCGGTCTTTACCTTCATGGGACCCGAGGCCATGAACGCCGGTCCGGGTCTGATGTTCATCTCACTGCCCAAAGTCTTTAGCTCGATGGGCGCCGTATCCGGCACAATCCTCGGCGCCGTCTTCTTTGTGATGGTGCTTTTGGCCGCGCTGACCAGCTGCATCTCTCTGTTGGAGGCCATTGTCTCCGGACTGATGGATCACTTTGGATGGAACCGCAAAAAAGCAACGCTGATCTCCACCATCTACGGATGGCTCGTGGGGATCATCGTCGCCCTGGGTTATAATGTCTTCTATTTCGAATACAAGCTGCCGACCGGCGATGTCGGACAGATCCTGGATATCTTTGACTATGTCAGCAACAGCATCATGATGCCGGTGCTGGCCTTTGCCACCTGCATCCTTATCGGCTGGGTGCTCGGACCCAAGAGCATGACTGATGAGGTGCAGCGCAACGGAGAGCCATTCTATCGCAAAGGGCTTTATATCGTCATGGTCAAATTCATCTGCCCTATCATGCTGGCTGTCGTCTTTCTGAAGGCCTTCGGCCTGTTTAAATGATCAGAGATCCAATTCCAAACCGACCGGGCAGTGATCACTGCCCATGATATCCGTGTAAATATTTGCCTCGCGGATCAGATCCTTTGCGCCCTCATCGACCAGGAAATAGTCGATGCGCCATCCGGAGTTGTTGGCGCGTGCATTGAAGCGGTAAGACCACCAGCTGTAGGCATCCTCCCTGTCCGGATAAAGAGCACGGAAAGTATCGATGAACCCGGCGTCTAAGAGCAGCCCGAACTTCTCGCGCTCCTCGTCTGTGAATCCGCAGTTCCCGCGATTTGGTTTCGGATTCTTCAGATCGATCTCTTGATGGGCGACATTCATATCGCCGCAGATGACGACATGCTTCTTTTTTGCAAGCGTACTCACATATTTTCGGAAATCATCTTCCCACTTCATACGGTAGCCGAAGCGGAAGAGCGCCTCCTCCTCATCAGGGAGCGGCTCTCCTTTTTTCTCGGCGCTGCGTACCATCTGCCGGTATTCCTTCGGTGAAGTCCGCGCGTTCGGGACATAGACACAGATCAGGTAATAGTCGTCATACTCGAGTTGTACCACGCGTCCCTCGTCGGTGTGACCGGGGATATTGTAAGAGACCGATATCGGTCGCTTCTTAGCAAAGATCGCAGTGCCCGAGTATCCTTTCCGCTCGGCGTAGCAATAATACTCCTCGTACTCCGGCAGGTCGACGACCGCCTGACCCTCCTGCATTTTTGTCTCCTGAATGCAGATAAAGTCTGCATCGAGCGCCTTCATCGAGTCCTCAAAACCTTTCTTGAGGCAGGCCCTTAAGCCGTTCACGTTCCACGATACAAATTTAATCATGATCTGTCTCCTGTATTCTCGATCTGCCAGTCGACCGGTGTCTCACCGTGAGCGGCGAGAAATTCATTGGCCGCCTTGAAATGCCCGCATCCGAAGAACCCTCGGTAGGCCGAGAGCGGGCTCGGGTGAGGCGCTTCCAATATGAGATGGTTGGGATTGTTTAACATCGCTTTCTTATTGCGGGCGTCACGCCCCCAGAGCAAAAAGACGACGGGACGATCCTGATCGTTCACTGCCTTGATCGCCGCATCCGTAAAATGCTCCCATCCTTTGCCGGCATGACTGTGCGCCCGGTGCGCGCGGACCGTCAGCACGGCGTTGAGCATCAGCACTCCCTGCTCAGCCCACTTGACCAGATATCCGTTATCCGGGATATAACAGCCCAGCTCCTCGTGCAGTTCCTGATAAATATTCTCCAGCGACGGCGGGATCTCGATCCCCTCGCGCACCGAAAAACTGAGTCCGTGAGCCTGACCGACATTGTGATAGGGATCCTGCCCGAGGATCACGACCTTGACCTTCGACAGCGGTGTCAGATGAAATGCCGTGAACAGGTCTTCCGGCGGCGGGAACACCTGTCCGTGCGCGTATTCACTGCGCACGAACTGATACAGATCTTTATAATAAGATTTGGAAAACTCGGGCTGCAGGACTTTGGCCCAGTCTCCGGTGATTCCGGCCATATTAACTCCTCACTTCATCGCGAGTTCAAACCAGAACTCGACGCCGTTCTCGTAATTCTGTACTCCGTATGACTGACGAAGACTCTCCATGATCGCTTTGACTATGGACAGTCCGATGCCGTGTCCGCCGTATGCGCGGGAGCGGGCCTTGTCCACCTTATAGAATTTATCCCATATACGTGCCTTCGCCTCCTCGGGGATCGGCTCTCCGCTGTTAAAAACACTGATATGGGCTTTATCCCCGCGCTTATCGATCTTGATCTCGATCTTCTTCTCCCCGTCCAGATGGTTTAATGCGTTATTGATATAATTGCTCAGCACCTGCTCCACCATAAACTCATCAGCCCAGACATAGATCTCCTCTTCAGACAGGAAGGTGATCTGCGCTTCCTTCTGCCGGATCAGGATATCCATACTCATCAGCAGTCCCTTGATAACTTCCGTCAGATTGAACCGTTCAAAGTCAAGTTCTTCCTCTCCGAACTCAAGCTGATCGAGAAGCATCATGTTTTGAATGATCTGGTTCATCCGCGTCGTCTCATCGACGATGACATCACAGTAGTAGTCCTGACTCTCTTTATCTGTCGCGACGCCTTCTTTCAACCCCTCGGCATATCCCTGTATGACGGC
>OMSP01000012.1 GCA_900313775.1 uncultured Eubacteriales bacterium | reverse complement strand
ATCTGAGCGAGATCGTCGACATAGACGCGCATGCGTTTGGTCAGCAGGCTCATGGCGACGATAAACGGAGAATTGACTTCGACGACACAGCCGATCTTCGGATTGTCAAAGATCAGATAGTGCTCGTCGTACTCCTCGTGGATATCTCGGTGATAAGCCTTCGCGTATCTGCCGGCGGCAACAGCACCTGCTCCGAGCGGTTCAGGCAGTTCGTGCCGAAGTATCTGCCCCATCTTCATCCGGCAGATATCCTCCAGTGTCTGCGCGATATCAAAAGCTTCCTCCATATCATGCCCGAGACAGACTGTACCGTGATTCCTCATGAGCACGGTCCTCGACTGAGGATATTTCCCCAGACAGAATGCCACATGTTTCTCCAGGGTCTTTGTCGAGGACAGCGCATAGGCAGCTGTCGGAATATAGGGTCCGAGTTTGTCTTTGATCGTCTGATCCGAGAGCGTCAGATGGAACTGCCGTCCGAGTACAGAGAGATCTGTCGCAAAATCCTGGTGTGTGTGGATGACGAAGTTTGCCTCCGGACGCAGGCGGTAGACCGCCGCGTGCACTCCTTTTTCGCTGGAAGGCTTGACATCGCCCTCCCAGGATGCATCCGCGATATTGCAGAGAACAATATCCTCCGTTGTCAGTTTGTTATAGTCCCTGCCGCTCGGGGAGATGACGAACTGAGTGTCACTTATACGGGCACTGATATTTCCCCAGGTACGGGCGATCAGTCCCGACTCCAGAAGTCTTTCCCCCGCAAGGATGACCTCTTTTTTAGCATCAATGATATCCTTGATCATGGTATCTCCTATTTCTTGTCTATGTCCGTCTTGATCCGGCCGCAATTGGCGAAGACGCGGTCAAAGCGGGCGATCACATCGTCGATTTCTTCCTCAGTATAGGCTGCGCTTGTATACAGGCGTGAACCTGCAAGTGTAACAAGCCCCTCGGCCATATAGGCTGCGCCCATATGCTCCATCTCAGCCTGACGTACCGAGGTCTGCTTGAGGATCTTCGGTACTTCCCACAGCCTTTTCCAGTTGATTGCAAAATGCATCGTTCCCACGCTGTCCAGATGACAGATAGAGCCCTGGTTAAATGCAATGAACGGCAGATTATGCTTTCGGATGCTCTCCTGCAGTCCCTTTGTCAGACGGTCGCCCATGCGCCCCGCCTTCTCACAGGCGTTCTGACGCTCGATCTCACAGATCATATGATAACCCGCGCATGTGGACAGAGGTGACGCTGACATCGTCCCTCCGCAGAGAGCTTTGTGTATCTTTTTCCCCTTGAGATTCTGATTGTCAAGCCCGGCTCCGAGATAAGCCATACAATCCTTATGTCCGCCGACTGCACCGGCGCCGGGATAACCGCCGGCGATGACTTTGCCGAAGATCGTAAGATCAGGATCGACACCAAAGAATCCCTGTGCACCCTGCAGACCGATGCGGAATCCCGTGACCACTTCGTCAAAGACCAGCAATGCGCCGTACCGGTGCGCCAGCCGCTCGACGCCCTGTACAAACTCTTTTGTCACCGGACGTGTGCCGGATTCCGGTCCGACCGGTTCCAGGAAGACTGCAGCCGTGCCTCCGTCATGTTTATGTTTCTTTAGCTTCTTTTCCAGATCTTCCAGGTCACCCGGGAAGAATTCATCGGTGTGCTTGAAAATAAACCCCGGCACTCCGTGCGAAAGCATGCCCTTGGTGCCCGGGATACGGATACCGTAGGCCAGCTGATCTGACCAGCCGTGGTAGGCGCCGCCCATCTTCAGGATATTCTTGTGACCGGTCTTGAGTCTGGCGATCCGCACAGCACACATGGCAGCTTCCGTACCTGAACCTAAAAACCGGATCATATCGACTGAGGGGACCAGATCACAGATCTTCTTGGCGAGTTTATACTCAAAGTCATGATAGAGACCTGTGGAGGGACCGCAGGTGTTCAGAAGGTCGATGACTGCCTCGCGGACTTCCGGAGGATTGCTTCCGAGCACCGTCGGTCCTCCTGCCTGCAGCAGGTCATAATACTCATTACCGTCGACATCGTACAGTTTATTTCCATCAGCCTTGGCAATCGCGATCGGGAAGGGATAATTGAAAGCCAGATTGTGCTCCACCCCGCCGGGTATAACGCTTTTGGCAGTGTCGGTCATCTCTTTGGATTTCTGACATTTCTTGTTGAAATAGTTCTCGATATAGTCTTCCAGCGCCTCAGGTCTGATAGAATAGACCGGTTTTCTGATGAGCGCGTTCAGACGCCTGATGATCGCCTCCGCGTCCGGATAGTTATCCGCGTCGATCGCGTAACCGTTGTAAGCCATGATGTTTCCTCCTTAATCATTATCGTTTGTGCTTATATCAGCGTCCGAGAAAAGCATTATCTGCATCTCGTGAATGGCTATTCATGAGTTCAATACAATAGTACCCCCGTTATAGCTTCCTGTCAAGTGAATATTCGTTCACATCAGACTAACAGGTATTTAAGACATATAAAAAAGGAGCCTGCTCGTGGCTCCTTTTTAAAGTATACAAAACAAATGATAAGAGAATTCTCTGTCAGAACCGCATCTTATCCTCGAAATAATCTTTGAGATCCTCGATCCTGATGCGCTCCTGCTCCATGGAATCCCGCTCGCGTACCGTGACCGCGCCGTCGTCCTCGGAGTCGAAATCGTAAGTCACGCAGAACGGTGTGCCGATCTCGTCCTCGCGACGGTAGCGCTTGCCGATATTGCCGCGGTCATCGTAGTCGCAGTTGTAATACTTGGACAGTTCAGCATAGATCTTCTGCGCAGGCTCAGCCAGTTTCTTGGACAGCGGCAGGACCGCGACCTTGACCGGTGCCAGCGCCGGGTGGAAATGCAGGACCGTGCGCATATCGCCGCCCTCAAGTTCCTCCTCATCGTAAGCACTGCACAGGAAGGACAGGAATGTTCTCTCTACGCCGAGCGACGGCTCGATGACATAGGGGATATACTTTCTCTTTTCCTCATCGTCAAAATAGGACATATCCTCGCCGGATACTTTCTGATGCTGACTGAGGTCATAGTCGGTCCTGTCCGCGATGCCCCAGAGCTCGCCCCAGCCGAAGGGGAACAGGAACTCAACATCGGTCGTTGCCTTCGAATAGAAGGACAGCTCATCCTTGTCGTGATCGCGGTAGCGCACTTCCTCAGGCTTTAATCCGAGAGCAAACAGCCAGTCGAGGCAGAATTTCTTCCAGTAGGCATGCCACTCCAGATCCGTATCCGGTTTGCAGAAGAACTCAAGTTCCATCTGCTCAAACTCGCGAGTTCTAAATAAAAAGTTTCCTGGAGTTATCTCATTTCTAAACGATTTACCGATTTGTCCTATTCCAAACGGAATTTTCTTTCTAGTAGATCT
>OMSP01000094.1 GCA_900313775.1 uncultured Eubacteriales bacterium | reverse complement strand
GTCTTGGTTATGGCGGCGGCCATGGCAGCGTGCTTGTCGATATCAGACGACTGACCGTCAGATCTTAAAGCGTCGCATTCTTCACAGTAGCTGTGCCAAAGGAAGATCGAGTAATCCATCGTGACGCCCAGTTGCAATACGGCGGCCAGCGCCTTGGTCACATAGGAGATCTGGCCGAAAAAGACATTGCTGCCCAGATTATAGAGGATCGCCATACCGATGCCCGCCAGAAAAACGAAAGGCACCAGAAAGGAGTCCATGAGCAGCGAGAGCACGATCAGGGACAGAACGACCGCGATAGCGACATAGATCGGCTCTTCGTGTTCAGCCAGATTCTTTGTATCCACGATGATTGGAGACATGCCGCAGAGCAGACACTGTCTGTCGTTGATCTTACGGATCTTTTCGACGGCAGCCATCGTACCGTCTCCCGAGGTAGACTCGTCATAGAGGACGACCATCAGTGTGGAATCATCTGTATTGAAGATTTGATAGATTTTGTCCGGAAGGATCTCGACCGGGATCGAGAGATCTGCGATACTGTCATACCATAGGACGTCCTTGACATGGTCGACCCGGCTGATTTTGTCCTTGAGCTTCGCGACGTCTTTATACTCCATGTTTTTGACGACACAGAAGGAGAAGGCACCGGTCCCGAACTCATCGATCAGGATGTCCTGGCCTTTCATGGTGTCGATATCTTTCGGCAGATAGGTGAGGATATCGTAATTGACACGCGTTTTGGCGTATCCGATAACAGACGGTATGAGCAGAATCACGGCGATAATCAGAATCGGGATCCTGAAGGCCACGATCTTGCGGCTTAGACGATGCATAATTAACAGATCCTTTCTTTTGAAAAATGACCGATGGTCATTTTCTGTAAGGTATGATATACTTTTTAAGAAGGATAGTCAACAGAAAAATGACCAAAAGTCATTATTATTTTGAGGAACTGCTATGGCACGGGTGGAAGAGAACAAACTGGTCAAGAGAAGTGCTTTGCTGGAAGCGGCCTTTGCATTGTTTGTTGAGCGCGGTATCATACGCACATCGATTGCCGATATCACAAAGAAGGCCGGTCTGGCAAAGGGGACCTTTTATCTGTATTTTAAGGATAAATATGATATCAGCAACAAGCTGATCGCGCGCAAGACAGCAGATATTTTCAATCAGTCGGTCGAGGCGCTCCGGAAATGTCCGCAGGACTGTTTTGAGGATGAGATGATCTTTTTGATCGACGATGTCATCCGGCAGCTGAATCATGATAAGATACTGCTCAATTTCATCTCCAAGAATCTGGAATGGGGAATATTTAAAAACGCCATAATGGAGCAGACGGAGGAAATCGGTCTGGATGTGATGGACTACTATCAGGATATGATCGCACGGTCCGGCAAGAGATTCAGAGATCCCGAGCTGATGTTGTTCATGATCGTGGAGCTTGTCGGATCTACGATTCATAACGTGATCCTGTTCAAAGAGCCGGTTACTCTCGAAGTGCTGAAGCCGGAACTGGTGCGAACGATCCGATTGATCATCCGCGACCAGGAGATGGACGGATCGATTGATTGACTCACTTTTGACTCATTCATAACGGAAGATAACAGAGAGGTTGAGAGATAAAAGAAAACCGCTGCAACCCTTGTAAATACAGGGGAAACAGCGGTTTTACTGTGCTGAGCCATCGGCGACACCTTCGTCCCTGCGGGGACTACGGATGTAGGGCAGTAACACGCCCGCGGCGCACAGCTTGCGGCCGTTAACTGCCCCAGCATCGAACGCCGGACAACTTGATTCAAAGAAAAGATGTCATTATAATGTATTCAAATACCAGAAATCTTGAGAGAGGAGATTTCCCATGAAGAAGAGATTCTTCCCGATACTGGTGGCCACACTGATGGTATTTGCCATGATGCTGGTGATGAGCCAGACGTCATATGCAGATAGTCCTGTCACATACATTGACCAAAATGGCGTTGTACAGAGTTGCACAGAATACACGACTATTAGTACCGATGATGTTTACGATTGGAGCGGCGGCTGGTATTTCGCAACCGGCGTCAACATAAACGAGCGTATTACGGTCAACGGTGTGGTTAACGTTATACTCTGTGATAAAACGATTTTAAATGCAAACAAAGGCATCGCGGTCGAAGAAGGAAGTACGCTGAACATCTATGCCCAGAGCATGGGAAGTGATGCCGGTATACTCGTAGCTAAAGTCGAAGGTAGTGAGTTCGAAGATATTAGTGCGGGTATAGGCAGCGCACACAATGGAAAAAACGCCGGAACTGTTACTATCAATGGTGGCAACATCACAGCCAGTGGATATAATGGTGGTGCCGGCATCGGCGGTTATATCGGAACTGCCGGGGGGACTGTTACTGTCAACGGAGGCAGCGTCACAGCAACAGGAGGAAACCTGGGAGCCGGCATCGGCGGAGGCGAGTCTGGTGCTGGCGGGACTGTTACTATAAACGGTGGCAGTGTCAGTGCCCTTGGAGGTGAAAACGCAGCTGGCATCGGTGGCGGTGGCGCCTATGGTAGAAACGGTGGCGCAGGCGGCGATGTGACTATCAACGGCGGCAGTGTCACAGCCACCGGAAAAGATGGAGCAGCCGGCATCGGTGGCGGAGGCCCATACCGCGACTACACAGGTGGCGCAGGCGGCGATGTGACTATCAACGGCGGCAGTGTCACCGCTACCTGTGGAGACAGTGGCAGAGCAGGTATCGGTTCCGGGAAAGGCAGTAGTACCCCGGGCATAGTCGAGCTCGGTACTGGTGTTAATGTTGAAGCGGGCGATAGCGAAGATGACTATACTTCTATTAAAGCCAGTACATTTGAAGAAGCACACAATTACTATAAGTGGGCGCATACTTATGTGTCGACGGGGCCGACTAAGATCGACGTACCGACCGGCAAGACCATGACCTATAACGGCAAAGCCCAGACCGGCGTTGCGGCAGGCACAGGCTACACCCTGTCCGGTACGACATCTGCCACAAACGCAGGTTCCTATCAGGCCACAGCCACATTGGATGAAGGATATGCATGGGGCGATGGCTCGATCGATCCTAAAACGATCAGCTGGAAGATCAACAAAGCTGCCAATCCGCTGACCGTCAAAGCTAAGACAGCAACGGTCAAGTACAAGAAGCTGAAGAAGAAAGCGCAGACCATTAAGCGCGCCAAAGCGATTACAGTGAGCAAGGCGCAGGGTAAGCAGTCATATAAACTTGTGTCCGCGAAGAAGGGAAAGAAGAGCTTCAAAAAGAAGTTCAAGATCAACGCCAAGACCGGAAATGTCACTGTCAAGAAAGGCCTGAAGAAAGGTACCTATAAAGTGAAGATCAAAGTCAAGGCGGCGGGCAATACTAATTACAAAGCATCCGTCTGGAAGACAGTGACATTCAAGGTGAAAGTTAAATAGTAAACCAAATCCCCCGGAAGTTAATTTCGGGGGATTGTTTTGTGCCTCAAAGAGGGTGCAGAATACAAGCCATTTGCCATATTTACTGCGTCTTATTCAATTTATCTGGCTTCTTGTTTTTTGTTTTTTC
>OMSP01000070.1 GCA_900313775.1 uncultured Eubacteriales bacterium | reverse complement strand
TACTCTCAATCCTATTCCCGATCACCTGCGGCATCGTCCTCCGGTACCGCTTAAGAGATTCCGGCCGAGACGGTCACGCCCTGTACAAGGCAGTGATCCTGATTGCTGATGCACTGGCTCTCCTGGCTGCCTTTGCCGGCAGACCGGTCACGCTCTTCTCCCTGTCTCCGAGAGTCACATTCTCGTTCTCGGTCGACATAATCAGCATCTGGTTTTTGATCGCGGCGCTTGTGCTGTATACCTGTACTCTCTTCTACTCGCTTGTCTACATGAAGATCAAAGAGCGGGTGCATTCGTTCCTGATGTTCTACCTGATATCATTCGGAGCTCTGATCGCGGTCTGCTTCTCGGCAAATATGATCACGATCTACTTCGCATTTGAGCTGACAACTCTCTCCACGGTCCCGCTGGTATTGCACGACCGGACCAAGACCGCGGTCGCCGCCGGCATGAAGTTCCTCTTCTATTCGATCGGAGGAGCATTGCTCGGCCTTTTCGGAGTTTTCTTCCTGTATGCTTACGCGGGGGAGGATGTCTCCTTTATCGCAGGAGGAGTGCTGGACGCAGCCAAGACGGCCGGCCATGAACCGATGCTGTATCTGGCCGTCTTCCTCGGCGTAATAGGTTACGGTACCAAGGCCGGTATGTTTCCGATGCACGGATGGCTGCCGACTGCTCATCCGATCGCGCCGGCTCCTGCCTCCGCGCTGCTCTCCGGCATTATAACAAAATCCGGTGTCCTGGTCATCATTCGTTTCATCTACTACTCGATAGGAACGGATCTCATCCGGGGCAGCTGGATGCAGTACGCATGGCTTACTCTCGCTTTGATCACGGTCCTGATGGGATCGACGATGGCCTTTTTGGAACACAACTTAAAAACAAGACTGGCCTACTCCTCGATCTCTCAGATCTCTTATATCATGCTCGGTCTGGCGCTCCTGTCGCAGGGAGGACTCGACGGAGGCCTGCTTCAGGTCATGCAGCACGCGCCTTCAAAAGCCTGTCTCTTCCTCTGCGCCGGCGCATTCATCTACCGCTACGGTCTGCACGATGTGCGCGATCTGAAAGGGATCGGCAAGAAGATGCCTGTCACCCTGTGGTGTCTGACGCTGGCCGCGATGTCTCTCGTCGGCATTCCTCCGATGGGCGGCTTTGTATCCAAGTGGTATCTGGTCGCGGCATCGTTTAGGGCGCCGCTCGGAGCGATCTCTGTGATCGGTCCGGCCGTTCTCCTCTTCTCAGCGCTGCTGACCGCCGGATATCTCTTCCCGATCATGATCGACGGATTCTTCCCGGGCAAGGATTGCCCGGAAGTGAAAGATAAATATCCTGAACTGGCACCGCATACCTCTCCCGGCAGGAAAAGACGGGAGGCTGTGCCTGCGCTGATGTGGATCCCGCTGATCGCTCTCTGTGTACTGTCGCTCATCATCGGTATCTTCGGAAGCTCACTGATGCCGCTGTTTCAGGGTATCGTATAGGAGAAGCACATGAACTCTTTGTACCTGTTGATTGCCATATTGATCCCGACAGTATGCGGTCTCGCGATGCTGCGGATACCTTTCCGCAGTTCCCACTCTCTGCATACCTATGTCGAATCGGTCGCTGTCGTAACAACGATAGTGGTATGGATCATGCTGTTTGGCGTCTCAGGGAAACCGGTAATTCTCTACGAGTTTATGCCGCATTTTTCACTGCAGCTGGGGCTCGATCACCTCGGCAGACTTTATGCCGGCATGGTATCGCTCATGTGGCCGATCGTCCTGCTCTACACTTTCTCCTACATGGAGCACGACAGCAGACAGCGCTCCTTCTTCGCGTTCTACATCATGACCTACGGCGCGACTCTCGGCGCCTGCTTCTCGGGAAATATGCTCACTCTGTTTTTCTTCTTTGAAATGCTGAGTTTCTCGACGCTTCCGCTGGTCGCCCACTATCAGGATCACGAGAGCATGTACGCGGCACGCGGATATGCCGCCTACCTCTTCGGATGTGCGACACTCGGACTTGCCGCTGTCGTTGCCGTCACCCTCTGCTCTCAGACGGGACGTTTTGTCTATGGCGGTGATCTGAACGGATCTCTCAGCGGAATATGTCTGCAGATCGTTTTTCTTCTCGGCTTCTTCGGGTTCGGCGTCAAGGCTGCCGTCTTCCCGATACACAAATGGCTGCCGGCCGCCTCCGTAGCACCGGCCCCGGTCACGGCTCTGCTGCATGCAGTGGCTGTCGTCAACACCGGTGTGTTCTCGGTGATACGTCTGACCTACTATGCAATCGGTCCGGACGTCCTGCGCGGCGGATGGGCACAGACAGTCGGACTGCTTTTCGCGTCCTTCACGCTGGTATATGCCGCCGTGATCGCGGTGCGTGAGCGCCATGTCAAGCGCCGTCTCGCCTATTCGACAGTGAGCAATCTGAGCTATATGCTCTTCGGCGTATTGCTTATGACTCCGCAGGGCCTTGTGGCAGGCACGGCTCACCTGGTCTTCCACAGCATGACCAAGATCACTCTCTTCCTGTGCATCGGCTCATTCATGCATCACACGGAAAAAGAGTATTTATCTGATATCAACGGCGCGGCCAGACATATGCCTCTGACCTTCGCCTTCTATACGATCAGCGCTCTTTCACTCTTGGGCGTACCGCTGCTTTGCGTGTTCGTATCCAAGTGGCGCCTGCTGCTCGCCGGCGCCGAGGCCGGGACGATCCCTGCCTATATCGGCCTGTTTGCGCTGATCATCTCCGCCTTCCTCTGCGCGATCTACGGTCTGTCCGTCAGTATAAGGGCTTACTTCCCGCCGAAGGGAGCGGACAGATTCATCAACGCAGACAGAAGTGATGAGGGCGGATGGCGGATGATCGTGCCGCTGACCATTTTTACTGCCTGCCAGATCGTCTTCGGATTATTCCCGGGGCCGATCCTTAAGTTTATTGAACAGATCACACAGGGAATGTAGAAGATATGACCGGTTTGTTCTCACAATCGATACTGATCGGAGGTCTGCATTTTACGGCGGACGGCTTCCGCGTGGTCTACGGTCTGATCACGCTGTGGATGTGGGCGCTGACAACACTGTTCTCCTTTGAGTATTTCGCTCATGAAAAGAGGCATCTGAAACGCTATTGGGTGTTTACGATCCTGACCTTTATCGCGACCGAAGGAGTCATGTTCTCGGCCGACCTCATGACCAGCTTTGTGTTCTTTGAGATCCTCTCGCTGACTTCCTTCACCTGGGTCATCCACGAGGAGACCCCCGAGGCGATCCGGGCGGCAAAGACTTATTTCTTTATCGCGATCATCGGCGGACTGATCCTCTTTATGGGCCTCGGACTGATGTCCTATACCGCGGGAACGCTGGAGTACAGCGGACTGCGGGAGGCGATCGCTGCCAGCCGTTATCCGAAGCTGACCTTTGCTGCCGGCGTCTGTATCCTGTTCGGATTCGGCGCCAAGGCGGGTATGTTCCCTCTGCACATCTGGCTGCCTAAGGCGCATCCTGTCGCACCGTCTCCGGCTTCCGCACTGCTCTCAGGCATCCTCACCAAAGTCGGCGTCTTCGGGATCCTGATGACGGCTGTGCCGGGTTTTCTCGGAGACACGGCATTCGGATGGATCATCCTGGTCGCCGGAACTGTCACGATGGCGCTGGGCGCGGTGATCGCTCTGTTCTCTGTCAACCTCAAACGGACGCTTGCCTGCTCCTCCATGTCCCAGATCGGATTCATCCTGGTCGGGATAGGAACGCTTGTGCTGATCTCCGCGTTCGCTGAAACCGGCGGCGAAGCGGGCCATCTGGCGAGGGAAGCGGCTGAGTTCTCCCACAACGGCTTAATCCTTCATATGGTCAATCACTCGCTACTCAAGCTGACGCTCTTTATGGCTGCCGGCGTGTTTGTCATGAAGCTGCACGCGATCGATCTAAACGATATCCGCGGCTACGGCAGGAAAAAACCGTGGCTGTTTATCCCGTTTACGCTCGGTGCACTCGGTATCAGCGGTGTGCCGTTCTTCAACGGATACATCAGCAAGACCCTGCTGCATGAAGGGCTGGTCGCAGCACAGGAAGCGATGACGTCCGGCTCCGGTCTGCTGCATGCGATCGAATGGATATTTATCATCTCAGGCGGATGCACTTTTACCTATATGCTGAAGCTGTTCATCTGTATATTTGTTGAAAAGCATCCTGAGAAACAGGCTGCCTACGATTCCGATTCTCCCTGCATGAACCGGCTGACTGCCGGGACGCTTCTCGTATCCTCACTGCTGATGCCGGTCCTCGGACAGCCTGCAGTGGCCGGACGGCTTGCCGAGCTGATGACCGGAGAACATTCTTTCAGGCACTTCCACGCATTTGCGGCTGCAAACCTCAAAGGCAGTATTCTCTCACTCGTGATCGGGGCCGTCATCTATCTTGCGATCATAAGACTCCTGATGATGAAAGACGGCCGCTATGTCAACCGCTGGCCCGAGAAGCTCGATCTCGAAGATCTGATCTACCGCCCGTTGCTGCTGACGGTACTGCCGGCCATCGGCAATGTCGTCTGCCGCTTCCTCGCCGTGCTCCCGGACGGATTCATGATCTTTACGCGCCACACAGCCCTGCGCGAGCGCAAACGTGTCTCCGAGGATGATCATCCCGGACAGCTGCAGGCCATCAGAAAGAGAGAGGAACAGGCGGCTGCGCCTGTTGTCATCAACTTCTCCTTCGCCATCATGATGACATGTCTCGGCATGCTCATCGTCTTCGGTGTGATCCTGTTTGTCTATCTGTAGATTGACCAAACGGCTCTCAACAGGTAAGATGAATCAGGAATCAACTATCCCGGAGGCACATACCCATTGACTGACAGGAATCAAAAAACAGAATTACTGGCTGCGGTCGACAGGCTCGCCGAAACCGGCGACCTGACGGATGACGAACTGCTTGCTCTACTCCTCTGCAATGACACTGAGGTCAGCGACTACTTAGCCGCGAAAGCCCGGGAGGTCAGGGAGAAATACTACGGCAGAGATGTCTATATCCGCGGATTGATCGAATTTACCAACTACTGCAGGAACAACTGCACATACTGCGGAATCCGCGCCGGCAACAAGAATGCCGACCGGTACCGGCTAAGTGCGGAGCAGATCCTTTCCTGTGCGGATATGGGATACGATCTGGGTTTCAGGACATTTGTCCTCCAGGGCGGGGAGGACCCGTAT
>OMSP01000288.1 GCA_900313775.1 uncultured Eubacteriales bacterium | reverse complement strand
TCTTCCTGAACTCGCCGCTGCGGGTCAGAAGCCGTATGATCTGATCATTCTGGATCCTCCGGCTTTTACCAAATCTCGTAAGACGGCAGAGAATGCAGAACGAGGTTATCATGAGATCAACTACCGGGCGATGAAACTTTTGCCGAGAGGCGGCTATCTTGCCACAGCCAGCTGCAGTCACTTCATGCCCGCAGCACAGTTTGAAACAATGCTGAGAAGCGCGGCTGCAGATGCCGGGGTCAGTCTGCGGCAGGTTGAAGTGCGGCAGCAGGCAGCGGATCATCCGATTTTGTGGAATGTCCCGGAGACAGATTATCTGAAGTTTTATCTGTTTCAGGTCGTATGAAGTGATTCGTTCATGATTCTTTCATTGATTTGACAGATGATTTCCTGTATGATACGTGATCAGAGGAGTTGACGATCGACGGTGAAACGGATAGTCAGACAGCTTTTTCTTCTCCTTCTGACAGCATTTCTTTCACTGAGCTGCATTCTCTGTATCGGGGCGGCAGAGCCTTCCGGCGTTGTTCGTGCGGATGAAATCGAAGCGCTGTTTGATGCGTACCTGACAGAGAATGATCTCAATCCCGATCTGATCTCCGTCGCCTATGAATATACGGCGACGGGGGAGCGGTGGTATCATCTAGAAGACCGCTGGTACTATTCTGCAAGTCTCTACAAGGTCCCGCTGATGATGCTTCTCACGGAGAGAGAGTATTCTGGAGAGCTCACGAAAGACAGCGACATCAATGGCATGACGCTGGAGGCGATTGAGGAGGAAGTCCTTGTCAACTCCAATAATCCGATCGCTTATTCCACGCTGCTTTTTATTGCGCAGCCGGATGTCTGCAGGAGAATGTTCTGCAGATACTCTGATCTTCCTGAAGAGTACTATACCTGGGACTACTACGGCGGAAGCTATTTTACCGCCCGATTTATGACGGACGTCATGTCGACTCTGTACCGGAATGAGGAGTGCTTCCCGCGAATGACAGACTGTCTGAAACGGGCCCAGACCGACCACTATTTCCGCCTGAAGCTTGGTGACCGCTGGGAAGTGGCGCAGAAATACGGTACCTATCAGGATGAGGACGGGACGGACTGGAATCATGCCAGCGGGATCATTTACACTCCGCATCCGTTTATTCTGACTGTGATGACGAAGTATGGCGGGATTTCAGAGACAATCCTCGGCGATCTGGCTGCCCTGTTCTGCGATTATACCATCCGGGCGGACAGCAGACTGGCTGCAGAACAGTTGAAAAATGCGGAGATGACAGACGCTCTTTCCGATGACACCCCTGCCGGGGATACACTGCGCGGGACTGAGGACATAATCTCTGATCTGCAGATGTCTGAAACAACAGAAGATGAAGATCGGAGGATGGATTCTTCACAGGCGCGTCCTGAAAACCAGGTCGAATATGCAGCAACAGACCGGGAAACACTGACACCGTTATCAGAAGCGGAATCCTCAGGCGGCAGGCTGGCAGTAATAGCTGCTTCACTCGGGCTTGAGCTCATCCTGGGGCTGTTGCTCATCTTTACACGACATCGGCATGACAAACGGCGGCAGCGCCGAAGAAAATGACAGAAAATTTTAACGATGAGGAGCTTGTCTTGAACCATAAGAAAAGCCTGAAAAAGTATATTTGCCTGTTTCTTGTTCTGTGCAGCTGTCTGCTCTGTACAGGCTGCGCTTCCGGCGGGACCGGTTACGGAGTCAAGGCGGTGATGACACTTGTGGATCAGGAGTATTCGATTGCCTTTCGTAATGACGACCCAACAGCATATTATGTGATCGGAGCGATTCAGGCTCTGGATGAGGAAGGAAAACTTAGTGAGCTCTGTACCAAATGGTTCGGTCAGCGTATCATTTCCTTTCCAAGAACCAATATCCGTCTGGATGAATTGCCCCCCACGGACTATCGGGAGTTTATTATCGGCCTTGATATCAACTCGTTCCCGCTGGCCTACGCTGCCAACGGGGAATACTGGGGCTTTGATGTAGAATTTGCCATTGCGGTGGCGGAAAAGCTCGGTTGGCATATCAAAATGCAGCCGATTGAAAAGGAGAATGTATATATTGAACTCTCCTCCGGGAACATCGATTGTGCCTGGGGGGGACTGGCGCTGGACCCGGATGAGATTGAGCAAAGAGTCTATTCCCGATATGGCCCGTATGTAGAAAATGACATCGTTGTTGCGGTTCGAGCCAACAGCTATACCATGAACAAGATGATGCTCTCCGGGAAAAAGATGGTCATGCCCTCGACACCGGAAGCCATGGCCGCACTGAATACCGATCAAAAGCTGATAAAGCGCCTCGGCCAGATTACCCGTCTGGCAGGAGGAACAACGGAGTGCTTTGCACAGCTCTATGCCGGGAAATGTGACGCAGTGCTTACGGACAGTACCGCTCTCTATTATTTTAACAGTCATTAATGCTGAACTGTTATGATACATACAGGCAACACAGTTCATTATGTAGCATGAAAAAGACCCGCACCTCAGATCGAATGATCTTCGAAAGGTGCGGGTCTTCTGTCTGGAAAAGAGAATCGCCGGATTACTTGAAGAGAATCAGGGCAATGGCTTCGAGGGTTTCATCTCCGGTGTTCTTCAGGGAATGACCTTCACCGTCATCGACAAAGGTGACATCACCGGGGCCTACGGTGACAACAGTTCCATTGTCATTGTATTCGCCGTGACCCTTCAGAATATAGTAGGTCTCACCGTCCCCTTGATGAATATGCCAGCCAACTTCACAGCCCGGATCCAGGAAAAGATGGTTAAAGACACGGCCTTTATCATACATTTCAGCGTTGGTCTCGAGAATCAGGCGCATCCGGGCCATGCCTGCTCCGTCAAACATTTTTTTCTCTGTGTATTTGGCTTCGTTGTTATAGCGTACCATATTGATCCCTCACAATCAAAAATTAGTATAACTCCATAACATTATAATGGAGAAATGGGAAAATATCAACGAGAAAACTCATTCCCCCACAAATTATCACGTTCATAGGTCCTTGTCGATTTTATTTTACAATTTATTTTTATTTTTTGGAAAAAAAAGCTTTTCAAAACGTAGTTTTTCATATATATTATGAGCAATTCCAAAGAATGATCAAATTTGATCGTTCTTAGTGGCCAGCATATCTAGGATGGAGCTGATCTA
>OMSP01000072.1 GCA_900313775.1 uncultured Eubacteriales bacterium | reverse complement strand
GGATTTTCTATCAGCGAGATACGATCGATCCTCTATCTGATCCACCTGACCAATCTGACGGCGCTGGATGATGTCTCGGACTTTATACAGATACTGGAGGAAAAGGAAACCGAGCTGCATACAGAGCTAAAATCTCTGCAGAAAACTCACAATGATCTCCTCAGTTTCATCGATTCCCTGAAAGGCCGCCTTGAAAAAGAGAGTATCTCCGCCCCCGGCAAGGGCATGCCTCTGTCCATGCTGCCTCTGCTGTGCTGTCCCGATCGCGGACAAAGTCTTCAGCTTCAAAAGGCAGACATCGCCGACGGCCGTATCATAAACGGCGAAGCCGAATGCATCTGTGGATATCACGCGACGATCCGGGACGGGATCCTGATCACCGAGACCGGCACGATCAACTCGCTGGACATCCCCTATCTGAACCGCGGGATCTTCAAACTCCTTCCCGATTCGTGGGTCAGTATGTTCCGGCTGTCCTTTGACAAAATGGACGATGCACTCAAGTCTTCCGGCACCGCCGGTAAGGTAGTGCTTGAAAACCAGCTCAACTGCTTCTCATTCCTGTTTTCGAGGATCAATGAACTGGACCCGACCGGCATGTATATCCTGGCCGATCCGCACCCGGAAATCGTTCGTCGCTTCAAAAAAATGATCGAGAGACAAAACCCGAATCTCAATATATTATATATAGTAGATAAAACCTGCCGGTATCCGATCAGAAAAAGCTGCATTGACATATTTATCGACACTTGCTCCATCAACGATTACGGAGCTTTCAACGCGGACAAAAATCTGATCGAGGCCATGCAGCCCTACCTGAAGCCGGACGCCGAACTGATCGGCACTTACCTCTACTGCCACCCCTACAGCCCGACTCACAAAAACCTGCTGGCCCGTCACCCGGACTGTGCCAAAAACAATTATCAGATCTCCTATTTCCAGTCGCTGATCAAGCAGTCAAAAGCAGAACGGATCGAGGAGAAGGATGTCGGATCTGTCGACGAGTGGTGCGGTGACAATCCCTGCTTCTTCTTCCATATAGACAAGGATCCGGTGCATTTCCACTTCTATCATTATCGATTCGGCAAATAAAACCAATATTTTTACATATAATAAGGATCCGGGCCGATAAGCCCGGATCCTTTGTTTTAAAACTATATACGTTATCTCAACAGATCTTCTGTCGTTTAGCAGAGCACGCCGTTGTCGAGAGCCTTGACGAAATGTCCGCTCGGCTCGCCGATGATCTCACGATCCTTGGCAACGGTCTTGCCGCGCAGGATCGTCTGGACCGGAGCACCCTTGAGATTCCAGCCGTCATAGCCTGACTGCTTGGTGCGGGAGTGCATATCATCCTGATGGAAGGTATACTCCTTATCCATATCGACGATGACCAGGTCGGCGTCGGTGCCCGCAAGGACGGAACCCTTGAGCGGGTAGGTGCCGTACATCTTGGCCGGGTTCTCGGAGAGAAGCTTGACCAATTCGTTCATCGTGATCTTTCCCTTGCTGACTGCATCGATCAATACGAGCGGCATTGTCTCGATCGTGGCGGCGCCTGCCGGTGCGTGCCACACATCACCCTTCTTCTCCTCGGGAGTATGAGGCGCATGATCGGAAGCGACCTGACAGAGCGTGCCGTCCTTGATACCCGCCCAGAGTTTGTCCTGATCGTACTGGGTACGGATCGGCGGATAGCCCTTGACGACAGAGCCGAGCTTGCCGGCCTCCTTGTCGGTCAGCATCAGATAGTGCGGGCAGGTCTCGCCGGAGACATTCAGGCCTTCCTGACGAGCCTTGCGGATCAGGTCAACGCCGTCACCGGCCGCCAGATGCAGTATGTGCAGGTGGGTGCCGAGGATCTTGGACAGTCTGATTGCTGTCTCGATCGTGATCAGCTCGGAATAATCCGGACGGGCCTTGAGCATGGCCGCATAATCCGCTGCGCCTGTCGCCTGAACTTCCTCGGTCAGTCTCTTGATAACGCCAAAGTCCTCAGCATGGATAGCAACCATTTTGCCGGTCTTGGCCACCGTGCGGAACATCTGATAGATCTGTCCCATGTCGAGCGGCGGAATGACATCCGTCATACTGTCATCATAGTTATAGATCAGCTGATACTCTTTTGAAATCGCATAGCCCCAGAAGAATTTAAAGCCGACGACACCGGCCTCAGCCAACTTCGGCAGTTCCGCATCATTCGCATCACCGACGCACAATCCCCAGGCACAGAAATCAGTGTATGCCTTGGGAGTGATCGTCTCGATCAAGTCGTTCAGCTTGTCGACACTTGTGATGGCCGGATTGCAGTTCGGCATCTCATAGATGGTCGTGATACCGGAGCAGGCACCCGACATGGAAGAGTGCGCGAAGTCTTCTTTATAGTGAGCGCCCTTGGAACCGTCGCGCGAATGCACATGAGAATCGATGAATCCCGGAAGGACATATTTGCCCTCGGCATCGGTGACGACTTCGGCTTCGCCCAGATCATCGGTCGTGACAGCGCCGATCTTGCCGTCCTTGATATAGACATCGGCTTTATACATCGCATCACCGGTCACGATCGTACCATTCTTAACAATATGATCCCATTTCATGATCTTATCACTCCATTCTAGCGCTTTGCCGGCGGAGACATCTCTTTCCGCCCCTGTTTAAGCGCCGCAGTATAACGATTTGTTCCTTGTTTATTATCTGTCATTGTCGCGGCTGTTGTCAAGGTGCTTACAGCGCTCTGAACCTGTCTAATTCCTCAAACATTTCTGCCAAAAATGCCGAATAATCAATGTCTTCGCGCGTACGCAGCCGCTCTGTCATCTCCGAGATGGGTCTCAGCAGAGGAGTCAGCGACACATTGGAAACTATCCCTTTCAAAGCATGCGCTCTCTCGAAGGCTTCGTCCAGATCATGCGCCTCGATCGCCTTCTTCAGACTATCGTATCCGTCATCGGCTAAGACCATACCGACCAGCTTCATATAAAATTCTTCCTGGCCCATACACCTCGCGACGCCTTCCTCTGTATTCGCTCCCAGCTCGGCAAGTTTATCGATCGTGACCATGTCTACCTCTCTTTCTCATCCCTAAGCCGCTTCTCGAAGTCCTCCGCTGAAAGCGGTTTCGAGAAATAAAAACCCTGTATGATATCACAGCCGGTCGACTTTAAGAAATCAACCTGTTCTTTTGTCTCAACGCCTTCCGCAACTACCAGCAGCCCCATAAAAGCGGCTATATCCATGATCATTCTGATCATGGCTTCCTGCCGGTCGTTGTTCAGATTCTGTATGAAGCGCATATCCATCTTCAGCACATCGATCGGCGCTTCCGCGAGCATGCTCAGCGATGAGTAGCCGGTGCCGAAGTCATCCATCTCGATCAGGAAGCCGGCTTCATGAAGATTGTCGACAACTTCCAGGATCTGATCGACATCGTCCGAATAGGATGACTCGGTGATCTCCATATACAAGTCGGATCTGTCAAGATCGTGACTCTCCAGAAGTCCGTCGATATCCTCTCTCAGATTCCTGTTGTAAAGGTCCATCCTCGAGACATTGATGGATACAGGGACGCTGACCCCCTCTTTCTTCCAGTCTCCCAGACAGCGCACGACCTCCTCCCAGACAAATCTGTCGATCATATGGATCAGACCGTTGTCCTCGAGAAGCGGAATGAAAACACCGGGGCTTATCACGCCGAGATATGGGTGATTCCACCGAACCAGCGCTTCAGCGCTGGCAAGCACAGGCTCGTCGCCTTTTATATTGTACTTCGGCTGATAATTCACATAGAACTGTCCCTGTCTGACTGCGTCTCCGACCTCCGCCAGGAGCCGTTCCTCGAAGAGTTTTTTCTCGTGAGTCTTCGCGTCATAGTAGGCGACCAGCCGGGAATAATCTCCCTTGATCATGTTTGAAGCCAGCACTGCACGGTCAAATCGCCGCTCAATATCGATCGATTTGTCCACGTTTTGATAAATGCCGGTCCGGACACTCACATTGATATCATGGAATTCATCAAAATGACTGTTGATCTCCCTGGAGACAATGCCATACTCTATCTTGTTGGCCGGCGTATAAATATAGAACTTATCGCCTTCGATCCTGCCGACGATACAATTGGTCTCGCGGCGCAGATTCTTCAGATAATCAGCCAGATGCACGAGCACTTCATCTCCCTTGCGCCGGCCGTACAATTCATTGATCAGATGGAAATGATTGATGTCGATCGAGACAGCATCCATCGGCATATCCGGGTGAAAACCGTCAAACTGTTCGCCATAACGGTAAAAATATTCCTTGTTGAACAGACCGGTCTTTCCCTCTCTCTCAGTCGATTGGATGATGGTGCGGCTCTCGTGAAGCTCGATCGCCTTCTGTATACGCGCCTTGATGACTTCCGGCATATTGAATGGCTTGGGAATGAAATCGACCGCACCCATCTGAAGGCTCTTTACCTCCGCCTCCAGCTCTGATGTCAGGACAATGATCGGGATGTCGGAGAGCGCTTCGTCTGCGCGCGCCTGCTCCATCACTTCGAAGCCATTCACCTCAGGCATACTGAGGTCGAGGAGCACTATCGACAGATATGCCGCGTTCTCACGCATCAGTCTCAGCGCTTCTGCTCCGTCTTCTGCATACAGGACTTCGTACTCATCTTCGGTGATGAGTCCGAGCAATGCCCTGTTGGCAGCCTCATCATCAACGATCAGGATCAGACGTTTTCCTTCGACCGAATGAAACTTCACATGGCTTTTCAGCATTGATTCTCTCCTTCTATGTGTCCTCTCAGCTCAGTTCATTGTAAAAAACAAAACCGTTACGGCCGTTTTCTTTTGCCTTGTACAGCGCTTGATCCGCTTTGCGGAAAATATCTTTCTCAGGATCTCCTTCCTGTGAATAGGCCACTCCGATACTGAGCGTGACTTCCGGTATGGAGTCCTCCTCAACAAGCTTACTCTGAAGCTGTGCGATCTTGTCCCGTACCACATGCTCCAGCTCCGGTTTCATGGACACCATGAGCACGGCAAATTCATCCCCGCCGATCCTGCACACATAGTCTTCCGCTCTGAAGCATGTCTGCAGTATACCGGCAACGGTCTTTAACACCAGATCTCCCATCTGATGCCCGTGCTTGTCATTGACGCCCTTGAACAGATCGATGTCGATCAGCAGCAGGGCGGTGTCTCTCCCACTTAATTCCTCTCTCCTGATCTCGAACATCTTCCGGTTGTATATACCGGTGACCGCGTCATGTGTCGCCTCGTAGGAGAGATCCCGTGTCTGCTTTTCCGTCTTCTCCAGCATGCTGTTATAAGCTTCAGCCAGATAGGCGTACTCCTGAGCTCCGTCAATCGGAAGCTTCTCATTGTTCTTGATATAATCTGTCCCTCTGCGTATCGGACTCACGACCAGCAGGGAATTCATGATCATCATCGCGAAGATGACGCCCAGTATGATAACCGTCAGCAGATACTCGAATCGGGTGTATTTGGCTGTAGTTTGGTAGCTGTCCGCCTGCCGCGATTTGGTCTTTTCAGTCAGTTTCTCTGTACTCTTGGCGACGTTGTCGAGGATACTGGTCTTTAACTTCTCATAGCGCTCGTCAAACACCATCTCCCTGGCTTTTTCGACCTGTTCCGCCGCAGATAATGCCAGATCCTCCTCCGAGAGGACAACATCTGAAAAGAATTCATCTATAAACTCCCTGTCTGTCCCATGTCCTTCAGCAGCCAGTCTCATGGCGTATGTCTCGATCTCTGCCAGCCTGTTCGATTCGCTGGCGGCATCGGCAAGCTGCTCCGCAAGTTTTGTCTCTTCCTTGCCTGTGGCGATCTCATCGATTGTTTTCAGCGCCTTTTCCCGTCTTTTTGTATCATTGACCTCTTTAAAAAAATCCCGGGCCGACTCCGTATTGCCGGAGACCGTAAATGACCTCGATTTTTCGGTCAGAAAATCGGATGCGTCCCTCATGCTGCTGATCGCTTCCTGGCCTGCGAGATAATCCTCCGTGATCGCCTGCATACCGGCCAGATTCCGGACCTGCAGAATACCGAACACCAACAGTCCCGCACCAAGGATCAAAAACATGGCAGCGAACCGCTTAAACAGGCGCGATATTCTTATCTGCTTTTTACCCCTTGCCATCGATCCTCCTTCTGAATCTCTGATAATATGTCTTCTGCAAGCGGGTTTACAGTTGTCCCGCATCGATCATTTTATCAGGAAAAGCGTCCAAGAAACCGTCACAAAACCGCCTGCTCAGGGGTCATTGTCCCAGGTTCTCATTGAGGGAGCTGACGGCAAATTCTACGCCGGTGCGCTGACGTTTGACTAGGAACAGAGATTTGATACGTTTTTCAACTACGGCACAGTTTTCCCTGGTCGTATTGATCAGGAGAACAAGATACTGACCCTTACCGTACCGTGTGATCGTATCTGTGCGACGGACTGACTGGATCAGCGCTTCCTTGAGTCGTCCTGACAGCTCGTCCAGCTTCGGACACTCCCTCATCGGGTTCCGTTTGCTGTCGATGATCGTGCAAAGCATCAGAAAGATCTTGTCTCCGGAACGGGCCATCGTCCTCTCGATCGTCCGGTACAGTTCCTGGAAGACGGGGAGCGTACAGTAGTAACCGCGCCCTTTCTGATTGCCGTCGAGCCTGAGCTTTGACTGGATCTGGCCGACCGTCTCGTAATCGTACATCATGATCTCTCCGAGACGCTGTACGATATCTTTTACATAGTCGTTCTGAATACCGCCGTACTCCCGGGAATACTGGTCGATCACCTGATCGTAGTATTTCTCGGCCTCGGCGTATCTTCCCAGACCTGTCAGCGCCTCCATCACCAGCGTCTCTCTCTCGCGGAAAGGATCCGCCCGGACCGCATATGTGCCGATATCATAGAGATCCTTGTAGCGGTGCGTCTGACGCAGAAGCTGTGCCAGATCATTCAGACAGTCGTGGAAGACATCTCTGTAGCGGTCCGCCTCCTGATAGGCCCATATGACAGTCTCTATCTCCGGCAGAAATGCTCCTGAATACATATAGCAGGCATCCATCAGCTTCTCTGTCCTGACCTCAGGATCCTTCTCGAGGAG
>OMSP01000074.1 GCA_900313775.1 uncultured Eubacteriales bacterium | reverse complement strand
GTCGAACAGGATCTCGCCGACGCATTAAAAGCCGGCGACATTGCTGCCGCCGGCCTCGATGTGCTTTGCACAGAACCTGCCCGTTCAGATAATCCGCTGCTGACCGTCAGGGACAGCAGGAAACTGCTGATCACTCCTCATATTGCGTGGAGTTCCGATGCTGCAAGAAAGACCTTGATGGACACCGTGTACGAGCAGATTCAGGAATTCATCGGAGAGCAGAGCTGAATTATGCCTGCTCCTCCTCTTTCGGAGTTTCCTCTTTCGGCGCCTCCTCAGCGGGGGCGTTGTTTTCCTGTTCTTTCTTTGCTACGCGCTCTTTGAGATCTTTGACCTTCTCCTGAAGTTTGTCGACTGTCGGGCCGAGCTTCTCCTTCGCGGAATCAACAGCCGGGCCGACCTTTTCCTTCGCCTTGTCGACTGTCGGACCGAGTTTCTCCTTCGCCTTGTCGATATACGGATCAGCCTTCTCCTTTGCCTTGTCGATATACGGATCAGCCTTCTCTTTCGCCTTGTCGACAGCCGGACCGATCTTCTCCTTCGCCTTGTCGACAGCCGGACCGATCTTCTCCTTTGCCTTGTCGACGGCCGGACCGATCTTCTCCTTTGCCTTGTCGATCGCCGGAGCTATCTTTTCCTTTGCCTCATCGACTTTCGGAGCAATCTTCTCTTTGGCTTCTTCGACTTTCGGGCTGGCCTTCTCCTTGACTTCTTCGACCTTCGGTCCCAGCTTTTCTTTAGCTGCACCGTAGGCATTCTTAGCACCCTGTCCGGCCGCTCCGGCAACACCCTTGACGCTCTCTTTTATCTTGGCACTGGTCTCTTTTCCGTTCTCTTTCAGAACACCCAGATCGTCGTTGATCTGATCGATCTCTTCTGTGCGCTCGCGGATCGTACCGCAGAGCGCGGAAGCCTCGGCGCTGACAGTCTCGCCTGCCGTATACTTGTCATAGACCATACGGCCGAGCTCTTCATAATCCTGTCTGTTGCTGCGCTCCAGACTGCGCACCTGTGCCTTTAACTTCTGTGCGTCATATGTCTCGCCCGCCTTCTGCTTTGCGGATCCGGCAAAACTCTTGACATGTTCTTTAAAACTGTTGAATAAGTCTCCCATGGTATGCTCCTTTCAACTGTATAAAATGCCCTGTTGGGTGTTGTCTTCTATGGGAAGATTTTATCATGAATAAACTTGAAAGTCCAATCAATCCATCCCCAAAAGCGCCTCCTCATCGATCACCGTGATCCCAAGGTCCCGGGCCTTTGTCAGCTTGGATCCGGCCGCCTCTCCGGCAACCAGATAGTCTGTCTTTTTGCTGACACTCCCCGTAACCTTTCCGCCGCGCGCCTCGATCCACTCTTTTGCATCATTCCTTCCCATCGTAGGCAGCGTTCCGGTGATGACAAATGTCTTGCCTGCCAGCGCATCTGATACACGCTCATCTTCAGACGCAGACATGTTGACGCCGTCCTGCTCAAAGGCTTCGATCAGTTCCCGGTTCTCCTCGCGGTCAAAGAACTCCCGGATCGCCCTCGCCGTCGTCTCTCCGATATCGGGCACAGCCAGAAGCGTCTCCTCGCTTGCCGCAGCCAGATCCTGTATGGAGGGAAAATGCCTCATCAGAGCCATCGCTGTCGTGCGTCCGACATTGCGGATACCGAGTCCCGCAAGCAGCCGGTCCGGTGAATTGGTCTTGGACGCCTCGATAGCGGCCAGAAGCTTGTCTGTGTTTTTCTCTTTGCCGATGATACCCTTTTCGATCATCTCATCACGGTACTCATGCAGCCGGTAAATATCCGCGTAATTCTTCAGATATCCCTCGCGCACCAGTGCGTCGACCAGAGTCTCTCCGAGCCCTGCGATATCCATGCAGCTGCGGCCGGTAAAATATGAGATCGTCCTCGAAAGCTGCGCCGGACAGGACGGATTGACACAGAAGATATCTGCCGTGTCGCCGTCATCAGCCAGCGGTTCCCCGCAGACCGGGCAGGTGAGTGGCGGCTCGTAGAGCGCGTCCGGCTCGCGGACCACGCCGGTCAGCTTCGGGATGATGTCACCCGATTTTAAGATCGTATAAATGCCGCCGATACCGATTTTCTTCTCGCGGATATAATCTCGGTTATGCAAGGTAACATTGGACACATTGGTCCCCGCCAGCCTCGCGGGCTTTCCTGTCTCAGCATCCGCCACATGCCCTATAAACGCGATCTTGCCGGTCCGGCCAACGGTCGCCTCGATCGATTCCATCACGACCGGACGTTCCTCCGGCGGATACTTGTAAGCAATCATGCCGGCTGAGTATTTGCTGCCTGCCGGAAAGTCATCGCGCAAGGCAATCGTATCCAACTTAACGACCGCTCCGTCGATATCATAGGGCAGATCTCCACGCATCTCTCCGATCCTGTCGATAGCAGAAAGCACCTCGTCGACCGTAGAGCAACCTGCATGGAAGACCACGGGAAGCCCCGCCTGCTCCAGCTGATCCAGCGACGCGCCGTGGCTGTCCATCAGGCTGGACGGACCGTCCTGCACATTGAAGATCAGCATTTTTAACCCCCGTTCGCGCACGACGCCGGAGTCGAGCTGGCGGAGAGTCCCCGCCGCCAGATTGCGCGGGTTGGCCGCCACCTTCTTTCCGGCTTCTTCCTGACGCTCGTTGAACGCTTCGAAATCCTCATGACTCATATAGACTTCGCCGCGCAGCTCCAGATCCACAGTTTGGGTGTCTGCAGCACCGGCAGAACTTTCCGGGGCAGACTCTCCTCCTTCCCTTTTCAATAATTCCGCCGGCAGCCTCAGCTTCTGCGGCACATCCGGTATCTGCCGGATGTTGGCCGTCACATCCTCCCCGACATGTCCGTCACCGCGCGTTTCACCGAGAATCAGATTGAGTCCCGTCATATTTTTGTTTTCAGCGTCAGCCGATCCCGCTGCAATATCTGAAACCGTCTCATGGTCAATCGCGTAGCGCAGGGTCACAGAGAGACCGTCGATCTTAGTCTCAACAGAGAAGCGCGCCCCCGGGTGGATGGCGTGCACCTTGCCGACCCACGCACGGACATCGTCTTTGGTAAACACATCTTCTATGGACAGCATCGGTACACGGTGACTTACCTTCACACCGGCCTCACGTTTTGCCGTACCGCCGATCTTCTGAGACGGAGAGTCAGGAGTCACCCAGTCGGGGTGCTCCTTCTCGGCATTTTTCAGTTGCTGCATGAGCTGATCATACTCATAGTCTGAAATGACCGGCGCATCCTGATTGTAGTAGCGGTCCATATGTCCGTTGATAGTCGCTTTTAATTGATCGTATTGAATCTTGTCCATTGATCTGCGCCTTCCTCGTTGACAGTCTGATGTCATTTACTTTGCTCAAGTATCTGCATGAGCTCGTCCAACTCTTCCCGGGTCACCTCCCGCCACTGACCTGGCGCCAGATCACCGAGTCTGATATTCATCACGCGCACGCGCTTCAATTGAACGACCTCATATCCGAAACGCGCACACATTTTTCGGATCTGCCGGTTGAGCCCCTGTGTCAGCACGATGCGAAATGTCCTCGCGCCGGTCTGCTCGATCTTGCAGGATCGCGTCGTGACCGTCTCTGTCTGACCGCTCCGCGCCTCTATCGCGATCGGCACACCGCAGGCCATTTTCTCAAGATCATCGCTGTGCAGGTCGCGGTCGACCGTGACCTCATATTCCTTCTCGTGGGCATTGCGTCCGCGCATCATTCGCTCGATCAGTTCACCGTCGCCGGTCATGATCAAAAGCCCTTCCGAGTTCTTATCGAGCCGCCCGGCGTATGTCACACGCTTCGGATACTGAAGACAATCGATCACATTGTCAGGTTCGCGCTTATCCTCGGTACAAACGATACCGGCCGGTTTGTTGAAGGCGAGCACAACGCGGTGTTCATCTGTCACCGCGATCAACTTCCCGTCGACGCACACCAGCATTCCGTCATCTATCAGCTCTCCGAGCACTGCTGTCCGGCCGTCGACTGTCACCCGCCCCTCGCGGATCATATCGTCGGCCGCGCGCCGTGAACACAGACCGGCCGCCTGCAGATATTTGTTTACGCGCATGGTCTTTTTCATCAGTATTATTTTACCATAAGCACACGGTTTATGATAGAATGAAAGAGCTATGACGGACAGACGGACTGCAGAAAAACGCGAGAATCTTGAGGCTTTTAAAAGAGGTCTCCCCCACGGCATCCCGATCGGACTCGGGTATTTCGCCGTGGCGTTCGCTCTGGGCATCACTGCTCGCGATATCGGCATGACCCCCGTACAGGCCTTTGTCATGTCAGCCGGTATGATGGCCAGTGCCGGTGAGTACGCTGCTCTGGACCTTTTAAGCTCCGGTGCAGGTTTCTTTGAGATCGTGATGACCTGTATCATCGTCAATCTGCGCTACTTCCTGATGGGAGCCGCTCTCACGCAGAAGCTCCCCTCTAAAAGAAGATGGCGCACGGTCTTCGCACTGCCCTATTGTATCACCGACGAGATCTTCGGCGTATCATCGATGGTCGAAGGAAAGCTCAATCCCTTCTTTACCTACGGCGTCGATCTCCTCTCTGTAATCGGCTGGTCGACCGGCATCGTCGTCGGCATGACCGCCGGCAATATTTTGCCGGCATGGGCAGTCAATGCTCTGTCAGTAGCTCTTTTCGGAATGTTTTTGTCCGTGATCATCCCGCCCGCCAAGAAAGACCGGTTTATCGGTGTGCTGATCGTCATTGCCATGGCCTGCAGCCTTGTCTTTACCGAAGCTCCCGTGCTTTCGCGCATTTCCTCCGGCTTCAGGATCATCATCCTGACTATCGTCATCGCGGGTATTGCCGCACTGATCCGCCCGGTGGACGGGGAGCCTTCCGATGGGGAGGAGGTGCCGGATGCATCCTGAATTCTGGTGGAGGATCCTCCTTATGATCGCGACGCTGTATGTGATCCGCATGCTGCCGTTTCTGCTTATCCGAAGCGAGATCAAGAACAGATTCTTTAAGTCATTTCTGTACTATGTGCCCTATGTCACCCTGGCAGTGATGACCTTCCCGGCGATCATCTTTGCCACAGACCACCTGGCAAGCGGCATCCTCGCGCTGATCGTGGGACTGATCGTCGCCTGGTTTTCCGAAAACCTCTTTATCACGGCGAGCTGCTGCTGTATCGCCGTACTTTTGAGCAGTCTGATCATATAACGGTCGTCTTGACAAAAAAGGCTTGTAAAATGTACAATTATGAGCGGTGTAACGATATCGGGAGAGGTACCGAAGTGGTCATAACGGGGCGGTCTTGAAAACCGTTTGTCCGCAAGGGCGCATGGGTTCGAATCCCATCCTCTCCGTAATACAAAACGCAGAGTATATGCTCAGCATATGCTTTGCGTTTTTGTATGGGTTCATGAGGATGGGATGAGAACGCCGAGGGAGGAGCACGCAGTGCGACGGAAGCGGACGCGCCTGTGACGCGTTCGCGCCGAAGGCCGGCGTGAAAGGCGGCTGTGCCGCCGGAGCGAATCCCACCCTCTCCGTAACATAAAACGCAGAGTATATGCGCAGCATGTGCTTTGCGTTTTTGTATTAAAAAACAGCTCAACTGAGGTGTTCCTGCAGTTGAGCTGTTATCTTCAGCTTTCGTTCTTATTATTCGGCCGGCTCTTCCGTCGTCTGCTCTGCTTCTTCGGCAGCTGCTGCGGCTTCCGCTTCTGCCCGCAGAATGGCTTCTCTTTCCCGGGCTTCTTTTCTCGCAGTCTGCTCACGGGCAAGTGCCCGGATCGTCTCCTTGCCCCGGATATCCGTGATCCCATGCTTCTTAGCGTATATCAGACGGCAGAGCGCTTCATACCCCAGTGAAATGCCGCCACCGATGACAAAGCCGAGCATAAGGCCCATCGCACTGGAATGGAACAAGAATCCCAGAAGGAGAAAGACTCCCCAGATTGCCCATGATGAATACTTGATCCATTTCGGCCAACGGGCTTCGAGTTTTCTGTAAGCCTGCTGACGCTCGTAGACATCTTTCTCGTATTCTTCTCTGTGAAGCATATAATCTAATTGTTCCATAAATAAGCCTCCCTCAGCATTGATACTCTGTACATTCTATCCGTTTTTATCTCTGTCGGCAAGTCTATGCCCACAAAAGGCAGACGCGCATCTCCTGACAGTCGATCCTGTGATCCGCCATCAGCTCCTCTAATGCCTGCCGCTGATCCGTTTCAGAGCTCCAGGCCATACCGCAGCCGGCGGAGATCTCTCGCGGCACCGGTATCAGGCGCCCCTCGATACCCGCTTTTTTACACTCTTCTTCCATTTTCATGGCGTCTGCCGTCGTGTGAAACGCGACGACCAGTTTTTCTTTCTTTACTCTCATACTTTTATTATTCTATCACAATCGCATGTCCCAGACTAAGCGAATATATCACTTTTTCCCTGACAGTCATTCCCGTCAGATCGTGAAGAGCCCTGGCGTACCAGCGCAGCTGCTCCCTGTAGCGATCCGTCAGCTCCGCATCATCCACCTTTCGGTCGCTCTTGTAATCGACCAGCACGATCTGGTCATTTTCCACAAAATAAGCGTCGATGATTCCCTGGACCAGGACGGTCTCTCCGGCCGGATAGGAATCGTCTGTTTCCTGCGAGTCGACACCTATCACGAACGGCTGCTCCTGATACAGTTTTCCCTGCCGCTGGGCGGCAGCCATGCGCGCGCAGAGTTCGCTCTGCAGAAATACCAGCAGCTGCTCGCGATCGATCTGC
>OMSP01000246.1 GCA_900313775.1 uncultured Eubacteriales bacterium | reverse complement strand
TGAAGGAAGTCAGGATGATAACTGTTGTTTCCTTATCATATCGCTTACGTATTTCTCTCGCCACCTCAATGCCGTCCATCTCAGGCATCTTCCAGTCAAGCAGGACAAGATTGTAGGGCTCTTGCTTGGCGTGCTGCACCTCCAGCATATGCAGAGCTGTCTCTCCATCATTACAGGTATCTGCCTTGATACCCGCCTCATCCAGGACGATCCGTGCATGCTCCGCTGCGATCTCTTCGTCATCAACCACCAGGATCCGCATATCCTTCGGATTGATAAAACATGTGAACGGCCCCTGGCGATCGCAGTTATTGAGCGTGACGACAACGGTAAATTCTGTCCCGACGCCCTTCTGCGATTCAACGGAGATCGTACCGTTCATCAGTTCTACTATACTTTTTGTAATGGCCATACCAAGGCCAGTACTGCCGTATTTGTTGTTGCGGCTGCTGTCTTCCTGCGTGAATGTATCAAAGATTTTCGGGATAAATGCCTTATCCATACCGATTCCCGTATCTCTGACACAAAACTGAATAGTCGAATGATCCTCGAAAACAGCCGTGCGTTCCACCGTAAGCTTAACGCTGCCCGGCGCCTCCGTAAACTTGATAGCATTCGACAGAATATTGATCAGAACCTGCTTGAGCTTCATGTCGTCCCCGATGTAGTAATCACTGACACCGCCAACCACCTTGCACTCATAATTCAGTCCCTTTTCCCCGCACTGAGACATCACCATGGAATTTATCTGCTCCATCATATTCCGGAAAGAGAATTCCTCCTTGCGGATTACGATCCGTCCGGATTCGATCCGGCTCATATCGAGTATGTCGTTGATCAGACCAAGCAGGTGTCTCGCGCTCCCGTCTATCTGTTCAAGATACTCACGCGTTTCTTCAGGGAGCGACTCATTGTGCAAAGCCAGGTTGTCCAGTCCTATGATCGCGTTCATAGGCGTGCGGATCTCATGGCTCATACTTGACAGGAACGCCGTCTTCGCCTTGTTGGCCTCCTCTGCCGCCGCGAGAGCCTCACCAAGTGCCTGGTTCTTTGACATCGCCTCACGCATTTCGGTATCGATGACCGTCAGACCGAGACCGATCGCGTGAACGATATGATCGTCACGGTTTTCGGCATGTCTCACGCCTGCCATGCGGATCATCTCGTAGTATTCCTTTCCTCCGCGCTCCGCCAGATAACGGTAGGCTATGATAGGGTCATCCTCGAGCGCTTTACGCACATTGTCAGGATCGATGAATTCCATGAACCCCTCCCGATAGCTCTCCGAGACGCAATTGTTCGCGTACCAGGTGAAACGCTCAAGGTAAGGGAAATGGACGCCTTCAGGCGTCTGCTCGATATCATTTGGGTCAGCCCGGTAACAGACAGCGTCATCATTGTCCAAGTCGACATGATAGACGCAGCGGTAATCCGAAGCGAGCGCTGTTATCATCTTGTCCTGCTGATCGCGGTGCTGCTGCTGTTTGAGCAGCTGTTTGGATCGTTTCGAGTCGCGCACCAGGAACATGATTATAAGTGCGGCGATTGCCAGCATTATTGTCCCGACAACACCCATGTTGTTTCGAATCAGATCGCCGAACGAATAGGAATACAGCTGATCCGTATAACGGAATGCAAGGTTCTGCCCGTAATCAGATCCCAGCACATTGATGCCGCGATTGACCAGTTTCAACAGTCCCTCGTTGCCGATCTGTACGCCGAAACATCTGTCATCGTTATATGCTGTCTGAAGCAGTGACAGTCCTTTGTAGCGGCCGTTTCGCAGGATATCGTTCGCCCTCAGTCCGTTCAGAGTGGTGCATCCCGCCTTCCCGTCATTCACTGCTTTGAGGCATTCATCGATCGAAGGATATAAAGTGATCTTTGCATCCGGATAGTATGTCTTAACGAAATAGTACTGCATGCTGTTGTTCTCATTCACAGCGAAATTCTGTACCGTATCGTCGTTGTACTCGTCCTTGTATACCAACTCTGTCGCAGCCGAAACCACCGCATTCGACTGGAGTATTCCGCTCTCTTCCGCGTAATACATTCCGCCGCCTACCGGGAAGACCATATCGACTCTCCCGTCTCTCAGCCCTTCGATCATCTTGTCAGAACTGTCGTAACTTGTATATGTGACTTTAAGATCACCCAGTCTAAGTTCCTCCAGCATGCGCGGAATCAGGTCCTTCAGGAGTCCGTTCACCTCGCCTTCGGAGTCTGTACCGCTGTAAGGGAGATAATTGTTCAGATAGCCTACACGCAGAGAATCATGTTCGGCAAGCCACTTTTTCTCTGACTCCGAGAAAGCACGGCTGGATATACTAGCGGGGTAGTATTTACTGCGAAGGAAATTGATATAATTCGGTTCATCAACAGAGAGCTCAGTCTGAGCTGTATTGAGGTCTTTCAGCAGGTCTGTCCGCTTTTTACTGACGCAAAGGAAATAATCGGATGCGCCGAAAGCGTAAAGGAGCTCCGCATTAGCCCGCCCGTACGCACCGTCCCCCTCCGCTGCCAGCACATCTACTTCATTGTTATCAAAGGCTTTGAAGAGCGGATCATAATCATCGAACTGCACGACTTCAGCCTGCACACCATGATCCCGCAGAAATGCCTTAAGCGAATCTGCCATGGCGCTGTTGAGTACACCGAGACGTTTCCCTTCCAGAGTTGCCGTATCGACGGTGATGCTCCCGTCGTCGGTGTGCTTTATCAGGTTGTAGGTCTCACTACCCATAGGCGAATCCGGGTAGCCTATAATCTCTTCACGCTCCTTTTTCCGCGCAAGCCCGGCAAGCACATCTATATCACCGTCCAGCAGCTTCTGATACAAGTCGCTGAATTCCCCGTATACATACTCGTAATTCCAGCCGGTATACTCGGACATCTTCTGATAGTACTCATAAGCATAACCGGTCTTGACGGCACCCTGCTTAGCGCCCTCCTGGAACACTTCATTTTCATAATAACCCACCTTTACCGTTACGCTGTTATCGTCATCAGCAAAAGCCCTCGCCGGAAGTAATATCCCGGCCATCATCATGATGCTTATGAGTATCGTGCAGGCCGCAATGACTGCTTTTCTCCCTCTGTAGATAATCATGTGTCCGCTTCTCCTAAACTGTGACATCTCTATCTCTTCATGATTTGCAGTTTAATTCAGAATGTATTAAGACTAAATTAGCATAGCATGATTCCTTGTAAATTACTACTCCGCTTAAGACCTTTCATATAACGCTTTTAGCTCGAATAAAAAGGCTGACGCATCAGATGCGTCAGCCTGTCTTTACACGCTTACTTTTCTCATTTAAGTCTTCCCTCTTCTCTCGCGTACCTTCTGACGCGTTCCAGCGCCTGGCGCACCGGCGGGATATTGATCACGATCAGCGTGAGGATCGCCTCCGCTCCTAGATAAGCTCCGTTATAAGCCAGGGAATAGACGGGCGCGTATTTAAACCCGGCATCCGCCGCATAGGTCCCGAAAAAGATCCATCCCGACAGGAAGGCAAAGAAATACCGCCCCAGTACCGAAGCGATATAGCCCTTGGTCAACCCGTGCCTGGCATTGCAGAACAGCCCGGACAGTCCGAGTGCCATGAAGGCGAACACATAGTCGACCAGCATCTGGGGCACGGAAATGATATACGGATCGATCATCATTTGCAGTATACCAAAAGCAAAACCGGCCGTCATGCCCGCGCCGAGGCCGAACCAGTAACCGACCAGCGCTATGAACAGCATGGACATCAATGTCACATATCCGCCCATCGGCATCTGGAACATCTTGACCAAAGAAGTGACCATCGCCAGCGCGACAGCCAGCGCCGAGAAGGCCAGCTGCTTGGTCGAAAACTTCTTCTTTCCTCCGAAGATCGCGACTCCTCCCAGCAGGACCAGGATCATCAGTATGACCAGCGCCGTAAATCCGGCCGAGGTCGGTTGGTAAGTCACACCGCCCCATTCATCGACGACTTTCTTTACAAAAAATGACATAAAAAAACCTCCTT
>OMSP01000089.1 GCA_900313775.1 uncultured Eubacteriales bacterium | reverse complement strand
TATCATCGGCAAGTCATCGGCCATGGTGTCTGACGCTGCACATTCAGTCTCTGATGTCATCGCTACGTTGGTCGCCTATATCGGTGTGCGCTTATCGAAGCAGGAGCGGGATGCTAAACACCCGTACGGACACGAGCGGATGGAATGTGTAGCCTCATTGATCCTGAGTCTGATCCTCGCTGCCGCCGGTGTCGGCATCGGCATAGCCGGAATCCGCAAATTGTTATTTGCCGGGGAGTCTCTGACAGCCCCCTCGATGCTGCCTCTGATCGCGGCGGTCGTATCGATCGTCGTCAAAGAGGCTATGTACCGGTATACGATGCATTACGCCAGAAAACTGGATTCATCGGCTTTCAAGGCGGATGCCTGGCATCACCGCTCCGACGCGCTTTCATCTGTGGGTGCTCTGGCCGGTATAGGGCTGGCAAGGCTCGGGTTTCCGATGATGGACCCCATCGCCTCTCTGCTCATCTGCGGCGTGATCATCAAAGTGGCGGCGGATATCTTTTTGGATGCGATATCCAAGATGCTGGATACTTCCGCCGGAAAAGACTTTGATCAGGCTATACTGAAGTTTATTGAAGAACAGCCGGATGTACGGCATGTCGATGTGCTTCAGTCCCGACAGTTCGGCAACAAAGTCTATGTCGATCTGGAGATCACCGTAAAAAGAGATATCTCACTGGTTGCTGCGCATAACATTGCTGAGAATGTGCACAGAGAGGTGGAGCAGCAGTTTCCCAATGTCAAGCACATCATGATCCATGTCAATCCGGAAGGTCATGACCGATGAAAGCCCCCGAATGATCGGGGGTTTTATATGACCGGGGGAGAATTGACTGAGGCAGGATCATCGATCATTTATCCTTACGGTGCGGGCCTTCATTAGTTATAGAAGGAACGTCTGAGATTCCAATCATTTTTCTCACTATTTTCTGTTTTTGTTATTGACACCAAAAACTGAATAGCGTATATTTTAAATGTATTATTAAATAGTATTTAAAAATGCAGGAGGTAATGCTATGGCGAATATGTTTCGGACGATTTTCGGTCGCAATCTTGTAGGTGAACTGAAGAACATCGTGCAGAGGCCCTACCTGGTCGTCACGATGGAAGATATCTGGGATCTGTTCAAGGATGAGTTCGATGAGGATTGCATCGTCCACTTTGTCAAGACACTGGAGTACGATGAGATCATGGCGAACATCGAGCAGCTCCCCCATTTTGAGAGCGTGATCGGCATGGGCGGCGGCCAGGCTGTCGACTACGCCAAGATGGTTTCCTGGAAGAAACATCTGCCGCTGTATCAGGTGCCGACCTCGATCGCGACAAACGCCGTCTTCGGTCACCGTGCCGGTATCCGTTTTAACAGTATCGTGCGCTATGTGGGATTCACCGAGCCGGTCGCAGTCTACGTGGACTACGATGTCATTCAGAACGGGCCGCGGGCGCTCAACCGCAGCGGCGTCTGTGACGTGCTCTGCTACAACAATTCGGTCTTCGACTGGAAGTACGCAGCCGATCACGGCAAATGCGAGGAGAAATGGCCTTACGACCAGGATATGGTCGACGAGGTCAACAGCGTCAAGCAGCATATCATCGACAACCTCGATGAGATCTACAATATGACAGAGAAGGGCATACGGGCGCTGACCTACGGACTGTGCTGGGGCGGCTCTGCCTTCCACAACAACGGCTGGAATCCACGGCCGATCGAGGGCAGCGATCACTTCCTGTTCTATACACTCGAGTATATGACCAAGAAAAAGTTTATCCACGGACTTCCTGTATGTCTCGGCATTTATGTCGGCTCCGAGATGGGAGGCAACGATCCGGACGGCATTCTGGATATCATTCACAGAGCAGGCGTTGATATCCGTCCCGAGAACATGGATATTACCTGGGACGATGTATTCGCGGCGATCAAGTATGAGAAGGAATTTCTCGAGAGCCATGGCTACTGGTATACGGTCGTGAATGATTTCGTGGTGACCGATGAGTTCTGCCAGATGATCAAGGATAAGGTTATCGCCAAATATGGCGAATGGAATCAATGACAGCAAAGAAACAGACAACTTGTAACAGTAACTACACAACAAAGGAGGCAAAAATGAAAGCATGGGCAAAAAAGATCTTTAGTATCGCGCTGATCGCTGCTATGGCTCTGACTCTTGTGGCATGCGGAGGAGGATCCTCTTCAGATGGCGGCGAAGGCGGCGGAGAGGGAGCCAAAAAGTATGCAGGTACCACTCTCTACATGATCGCGGAGCAGCAGACTCCGACTGAGTCACTGAAAAAGCAGCTGGGAGATTTCGAGGAATTGACCGGTATCAAGGTCGAACTCGAGATGGCACCGTTTGACGATGTCGTTCAGAAGGAAACCCTGGCATTTGAGAGCAAGTCCGGTGCTTATGACATTGTTGCGGCGCCGTATCAGTTCCTCGGAAACCTGGTCGAGAATGAATATATCCAGCCTCTGGAGCCGTTCATGGAGGACGAGTCTCTGGCGGTTATCGAGGACTATGATGAAAGCGATCTGATTGAAGGTATGTGGAAAGCTTCCGGTGAGTGGAAAGACAAGATCTACGGCGTACCGGCCAACTCCTGCATCATGTTCATGGCTTATCGTCAGGATCTGTTCGACAATGAAGATGAAAAGGCTGCATTCAAGGATAAGTACGGCTATGAGCTGGCTGTTCCGACAGACTGGGATCAGTACAGAGACATCGCAGAATTCTTTACCCGCAAAAAGGGTGACAAACTCGCCGGTGAAACGCTCGACAAGGATATGTACGGTGTATCGATCATGGGTAAGAGACACGACGCGGCTACCTGCGAGTGGCTGAACTATGCATGGTCCTTCGGCGGAGGCGTCTTTGACGACGAAGGCAATATCGCTATCAACAATGACAAATCCGTCAAAGCCCTTGAGTATTGGAAGGATCTCACCCAGTTTGCACCTCCCGGAGTTACCTCTGTGACTTGGGATGAGCAGACCACACAGATCCAGCAGGGGATCGCTGCTATGGCGATCGCGTTCAACGACTGCGCACCGGCTTATGAAGATCCTGACGGTTCTGTCGTCGCCGGCAAGATGGGCTATGCGAAGCTCCCGGTCAAGGAGAAAGATGCGGCTCACTACGGCGCATGGAGTTATTTCATCCCGACCGATTCCAAGAATCCGGAAGCTGCTTATGTCTTCCTGGAGTGGTTCAACACACCGAAGGTTCAGAAGCAGATCGCGATCGACGGCGGATTCCCGAACCTGACATCAGTCTATGAGGATCCGGAACTTGACAAGATCCCGTATTGGGAGGCCAGCAAGGAAGTCTATGCAATCAGTACGACACGTCCGAGGATCCCGGAGTGGAATTCCATGAACGAGGCGCTGATGCTTCAGCTTTCCAATGTCCTGTCAGGCAAGGCTGAGCCGAAGGAAGGTCTTGATGCTGTAGCGAAGGAGTATGAGAAGCTTCTCGACGGACAGCTTCCGATCACCTATCAATAAATTGAATTGCGGAGAGGGAGTCTGCGGACTCCCTCTCTCTCCTTACTGCAGATTGGTATGTTCAAGGAGAAGCAGTCATGAAAAGAAGAAAAAAACTGACAAACCATACAACACTTGCTGTCAGATTCCATTTGCCTACATTTATCACGCTTACGGTCATCACTCTTGTTCCGTTGATCTATGCGCTCAGGCTGAGTTTTTATGATTTTAAGCTGTCGGATGCGGGCAGTAAAGATCGTTTTGTCGGACTCAAAAACTATGTGCATCTTTTTCACGATGCGGACTTCTTCAATTCTGCCGGCAAAACTTTCATCTTTATGTTTTTTGCGGTTATCTTCGAGGTCATCATTGGGATCCTGTTGGCTTTGGCCTTAAACTCGATCCCGAAAGTCAAGCGGCTGTTTACATCGATGACCCTGATTCCGATGATGGTCGCGCCGCTTGTCATCGGCTTGATGTTCAGTTTCTATACGAATCCGCAGTTGGGTCTGTATACCTGGATCGTACAGACGCTGCATTTGCCGCTGCCGACAAACCTGACCGGAGACTCCTTCCACGCGATGGTGATCGTTGTCATCATGGATGTCTGGGAGTGGGCCCCCTATATGGGTCTGGTTTTCCTGGCGGGGCTCCAGTCGATCGACGGCGAGTACTATGAGGCGGCCCGGGTCGACGGCGCAAACAGCCGGCAGATCTTCCGCACCATCACGCTGCCCCTTATGAGACCGGTCATGACGGTCGCCATCCTGTTGCGCGCGATGGAGACATTCAAGGAATTTGATAAGCCGTATATCCTGACCGGAGGCGGCCCCGGTAACGCTACCGAGGTCATTGATCTGTATACATATCGGCAGGCATTCGTGCAGTTTAAATTCAGCTACGCGTCGGCTATCTGTATCATCCTGTTCATCGTGCTGTTCACCTTCGGTATGATCTACCAGAGAGTGACCATGGGAGGAGGGCGTGACTAGGTATGAAGACTAAAAAGAGTATGAAGAAAAAGGCAAGAACAAAGAATATCCTGATCTACACGGCTCTGATCATCTTCCTGATCATCGTGTTGATGCCTTATCTGTGGCTGATCCTGACGTCGATCAAGAAGCGGGTGGACGCCTTTGCTATCCCGCCTAAGG
>OMSP01000081.1 GCA_900313775.1 uncultured Eubacteriales bacterium | reverse complement strand
GGCGCAGGCAAGGACAAGTCTGCAGCAAGGAACTTCTCAAAGCCGAAGGCACCCAAACAGTTCTCGGTACCGTCCGGCACAAAGCCGGTCTACGAAGTGGGAGACCGCGTTGTGAGCGCCAAATTCGGTGAAGGGACGGTCACAGCCATGGTCGAGGGAGGCCGCGACTACGAAGTAACGGTCGATTTCGATGACGTGGGCACCAAAAAGATGTTTGCAGCTTTCGCAAAGTTAACGAAACTGTAAATGACGTCTTTGCTTTATTTGTCCCGTTTGCGGAGATGAGCGAGCCAGGCTTTGATAACGGCTTCTTTACCGAGATCGCCGGGTTCATAGAATTGCTGACCGATAAGATCGTCCGGCAGATACTGTTGTCTGACGAAGTGTTCCGGGTAGTTATGCGCGTACTGATAGCCGACGCCGCGTTCACGTGCCGCCTTATCATCAGGTCTGTCGTCGGCGCCTCTAGACGCTGCATAACCTGCGATCTTGGAAGTAGTCGCATCCCTCAGATGGACGGGGACGGAACCGTTTGACGATTGAACTGCGCGGTTTGCTGCATAGATGGCTTCCACCACAGCGTTGGATTTGGGCGCGCAGGCCACATATATTGCCGCGTGTGCAAGGATGATCTGGGATTCCGGCATGCCGATGCGCTCGACGGCCTGTGCCGCGGAGGTCGCGACTGTAAGCGCCATCGGATCGGCATTGCCGACGTCTTCGCTGGCGCAGATCATAATGCGGCGGGCGATGAATTTGATATCCTCGCCTGCGTCGAGCATCTTGGCAAGATAGAACACAGCAGCATCCGGGTCCGACCCGCGCATGCTCTTGATGAATGCTGAGATAGTATCATAGTGATTGTCATCCCCTTTGTCATAGTGGATGACTTTTTTTTGTATGCACTCGGCTGCGTCATCGATTGAAAGATGAACGCTGCCGTCGTGCTCAGGTGTCGTGGAGAGTGCGCCGAGTTCCAATGCGTTGAGCGCGCGCCTGGCGTCTCCGCCTGCACGTTCTGCCAGAAAGTCAGCTGCATCTTCGTCGAGAACGACCGACATGGAACCGAGACCCCGGTCTTTATCGGTGACCGCACGATGCAGCAATGTGATGATCTCTTCTTTAGTCAGTGCGTGAAGTTCAAAGAGCATAGAGCGGGAGAGCAGAGCCCGGTTGACTTCAAAATAAGGGTTCTCCGTCGTTGCGCCGATCAGCGTGATCGTGCCGTCTTCCACGTAGGGCAGCAAATAATCCTGCTGTGCCTTGTTGAAACGATGAATCTCATCAATGAAGAGGATCGTCTTTCTGCCGTAATGACCAAGGTGTTCACGTGCATGAGCCACAATGGTCTGCATTTCTTTTTTCCCGGATGTCGTCGCGTTGATCTGCTCAAACCGGGATTCGGTGGTAGCAGCGATCACTTTTGCTATCGTTGTCTTACCGGTGCCGGGCGGACCGTAAAAAATGACCGAACGCAGCTGGTCGGCCATGATCGACCGGTACAGCAGCTTGTCCCTGCTCAGAATATGCTGCTGACCGACAATTTCATCCAGGCGCTCCGGCCGCATGCGCAGTGCGAGAGGAGCGCCTGTCTGCTTCCTTATTTGTGCGGAATAATCCATCAGATCCATACAGATCAGTTGGTGAACTTGACCGCAGTTCCGTAAGCGAGCACTTCGGATGCACCCTGCATGACCGAAGAGGTCGTGAAACGGACATTGACTATCGCATCGGCGCCGATGGCGTTTGCGTTTTCGATCATACGGCTGATCGCTGTCGCACGGGAGGTGTTCATCATCTCTGTGTAGGAGGTGAGTTCGCCGCCGACCAGCGTCTTGAAACTGTTAAAAATATCCTTGCCGGCGTGAACGGTCTGCACCATAGCTCCCTGAACCATGCCCAGTACCTGAAATTCTTTTCCCGGAATATGATCGATCGTTACTATTTGCATTGTCTGTCTCCTTTCGTATAATCAGACTTGATCAAGTGCCTGTGCGAGGTCTTCGATCAAGTCATTGACATCCTCTATGCCCGCAGAATAGCGGATCATCTCGGGGCGAACGCCGCAGGCCACAAGTTCGTCATCTGTCAGCTGGCGGTGAGTAGATGATGCGGGATGGAGGACGCAGGTGTGTGCGTCGGCGACATGGGTCGCGATCATAGCTACTTTGAGGTGCCCCATGACTTCCTCGGCCTTGGCACGCCCGCCGTCAAGTCCGAAAGCGACGACACCGCAGGTGCCGTTCGGCATATATTTTTGTGTCAGCTCATAGTCAGGGCTGCTCTTAAGTCCCGGGTAGGTCACCCATTTTACTTTCGGGTGCTTTTCTAGATATTCGGCGATCGCAAGGCCGTTCTCGCAGTGTCTCTTCATGCGGACGCTCAGAGATTCAATGCCGAGATTGATGATATAGGCAGAAAACGCGGACGGAGAAGATCCGAAGTCGCGCATCAGCTGAGCTGTCGCCTTGGTGATAAAGGCGCCTCCGTTGCCGAAAGCCTCGGCATAGACTGTTCCGTGATAGGAGTCGTCAGGTGTCGTCAAGCCCGGGAATTTGTCTTTGTGAGCCATCCAGTCAAAATTGCCGCCATCGATGATAGCACCTCCGACAGAGCTGTCGTGACCATCGATATACTTGGTAGTTGAGTGGGTGACTATGTCAGCGCCCCATTCGATCGGGCGGCAGTTGATCGGTGTCGCGAACGTGTTGTCGATGATAAACGGCACGCCGTGAGCATGAGCCGCATTCGCGAAACGCTCAATGTCAAGCACTTTGAGTGCGGGGTTCGCGATGGTCTCGCCGAAGACGGCCTTGGTGTTCGGGCGGAAGGCGGCCTCGAGCTCATCGTCGGTGCAGTCGGGTTCGACGAAAGTGAAGTCGATGCCCATTTTCTTCATCGTGACCTGGAACAGATTAAAGGTCCCTCCGTAGATGGTCGAGGCGGATACTACATGGTCGCCCGCATTAGCCAGGTTGAATACGGAAAAGAAATTGGCAGCCTGGCCTGAGGAGGTAAGCATGCCGGCAGTGCCTCCCTCGAGGGCGGCGAGCTTGGCTGCAACCATGTCGCAGGTCGGATTCTGCAGACGCGAGTAGAAATAGCCCGGCGCCTTCAGGTCGAACAAGTCGGCCATATCGCTGCTGCTGTCATATTTGAAAGTGGTGCTTTCGATGATCGGGATCATGCGCGGCCCGCCGTTTTCAGGCGTGTAGCCGGCGTGAATACATTCTGTGTCTTTACGCATGTTTCAACCCTCCTGAATATCCAAAACTTTGGTTTAAATCATAGCATAGTATGTGTTATAATTCAATGAAAGGCATAATCAGGAAAACAGCAGAAGGAGACAGTTCATGCCCATCAAAATACCCAGAGGTCTTCCGGCAGAGGAGACGCTGCACAAAGAGAATATTTTCACGATCCGAACGGAGCGCGCGGAGACTCAGGACATCCGGCCGCTGCGTATTCTCGTGCTCAATCTGATGCCGACGAAGATCGCGACAGAGACGCAGCTGGCAAGGCTTCTCGGAAATACGCCTATCCAGATCGATCTGGAGCTGATGAGCATGAAGACACATATCCCGAAAAACACCTCCAGAGAACATATGATCGCGTTCTACAAGAACTTTGACGATGTCAGGGAATTTTATTATGACGGGATGGTCATCACCGGTGCGCCTGTAGAGCATCTGGCCTTCGAAGAGGTGGAGTACTGGGACGAGCTGTGCGATATCATGGAGTGGTCGAAGAAGCATGTATACAGCACTTTCCATATCTGCTGGGGAGCACAGGCCGGTCTGTATTACCATTACGGGATACCTAAGGTGGAGCTTCCAGCGAAGCTGGTCGGTATCTTCGAACACAAGGTGACCCATAAGGGGTCGATCCTGTTCCGCGGGTTCGACGATGTCTTCCTGGCGCCGCATTCACGAAATACGACAGTACTGAAAGAGGATATCGAAAGGATCCCGGCGCTGAAGATCCTTGCGGAGAGCGACAGGGCAGGAGTCTATGCCGTCTCAACGGACGGCGGCCGGCAGATCTTCATCACCGGGCACTCCGAGTATGATGTCGATACCATCGACAAAGAATACAGGCGCGACCTGAAAGCGGGCATCGATCCTGAAATACCGGAAAACTACTATCCGGACGATGACCCGGACAGGCAGCCGGTCTGCAGGTGGCGCTCGGGGGCGAACCTTCTGTTCGGCAATTGGCTCGACTACTTCGTTTATCAGGAGACGCCCTATGTGGTCGAGGATGTCGGAAATATGGGTTGATCTTATCGGAGGCTGCCGCGTTTGCGGCGGCCTTCGCTTTATTTTTACCTGACAATATGGTACAATAATTTATTGAAATGGGAGTAATAATAATCATCTGAAGGAGGGTTGATTATGACTTTATTTAAGGGAGCCGGCGTCGCAATGGCGACACCGATGAACAAAGACGGATCCATCAACTTTGAGGCACTGGAGAAGATGACCGACGATCAGATCGCCGGCAGTACGGATGCTCTGGTCGTATGCGGGACAAGCGGTGAGGCGCCGACCCTTGAAGATGACGAGCATATCGAGGCGATCGCGGTAGTCGCGGCGCGCGCTAAAGGCCGTGTGCCGGTCATTGCCGGTACCGGTTCCAATAACACGGCTCACGCATGCATGATGTCTATCCGGGCCCGCGAAGTGGGAGCGGACGGATGTCTTTTGGTCGCTCCGTATTACAATAAAGCGACGCAGGCAGGACTGATCGAGAGTTTCACAAAGATCGCCGAAGCGGCCGAGATCCCCTGTATCCTCTACAATGTGCCTTCCCGGACATCAACGAATATCATGCCGGAGACGGCTGCTTATCTGGGCAAACATGTCGAGAATATCGTTGCAATCAAGGAGGCTTCCGGTGATATCAGCCAGATAGCCAAATGCAAAGAGCTTTCAGGCGATGATCTGGATCTGTATTCGGGCAATGACGATCAGACGGTGCCGATCATGTCCCTCGGCGGCATAGGTGTTATCTCCGTGCTGTCCAATGTAGCCCCGAAGTTTACTCATGATATGACGATGGCCTGCCTCGACGGGGATTATGTCAAGGCTGCCGCGATGCAGCTCAAATGCCTTGAGCTGGTCCGTCAGCTGTTTTGCGAAGTCAATCCGATCCCGGTCAAAGCGGCACTGGTAATGCAGGGCTACGATGCAGGTGTTCCGCGGCTGCCGCTGACGGAGATGACCGAATCCAATCAGAAGAACCTGCGCAGGGCCATGGAGGAGTTCGGCTGCCTGTAAATCAATTGCTGAGGAGAGGTTGTTATGAGTCATCAGAAAATGACATTCAGACGATTGCTTCAAATCCTTTTTTCCAGACCGCATAACTATCGACAGGCAAGGCTCAGACGAAGGCTGTGGATCGCCGTGATTATGAGACTGATAGTGCTGCTGGTACTGATCCTTTTAGTGGTGCTCATCGTGACCGGCGTCAAATCCTGTGCGCGTCATCGCAAGAATAAATCTGCGGAGAAGACATCCAAGGAGCAGACCGAGCCAAAGAGCGGAGATGCCAGTATCGCCTTTACCGGCGGTATCGTGCTGGATGACAAACTGATGGAGAGCTGCCGGGACGACAGCGGAGTCTATGACTTCAGCCCCGCCTTTGAATATGTGAAAAAGCAGTATAAAAAGGCTGATATCATGGTCTGCGAAGTGGAAGGTAATATAGCAGATGTGGAGAACAAAGTCTCCGGTCTGCCGGATGTGCTGCCGGGGACGCTCAAGGAAGCCGGCATCGATCTGCAGATGATCGCGACCAACCATATGTACGATGCGGGAGGAGACGGCCTGAAGAGTACGCTGCTGACCTATAACGACGATGAGATAAAGTACAACGGGCTGCGAAATTCCGCTGAAGATAAACGCTATATCATCATGAAGTCCGGTGCCGTCAAAGTCGGTTTATGTGACTATACTTACGGTACACCGGGTGCATTTGCCAAGAAGTCAGTGTCAGATGATGACGCAGCGCTCATCAATATGTTCAAAGAGACCGATCCGGTCGATTTCTATCCGGAAGTCGAGAACCAGATCGCTGCGATGAAGGATGACGGAGCCGATCTGATCGTCTACATGCTGCACTGGGGTGCAGAGAACGAGTTCGAGCCGTCCGATGATCAAAAGGCGATCGCTCAGGAACTGTGCAACCGTGGCGTAGATATCGTTATAGGCAATCATCCGCTTGTGGAACAGCCATCCGAGGTCCTCACATCTGAGGACGGCAAGCACAAGATGTTCTGCGTCTATTCCATCGGTAACGCCCTGTCCAATCTGCGCAAAGGCGATGAGATCGATACTGCACACAACGAGGACGGCGCGATCATCACCTTCGATCTGCATAAGAGTGAAAAGGGAAAGGTTACCATCACGGACGTCAAACTCACACCCACCTGGGTCTGTCGCGTCAGAAAAGCCGATACGGTCAAGGACGATGAAAACGGGGAAGAGGGAGACGAGGAATCAGAAGAAAAGAAGGATGAGGATGCGATCGTCGTGGATCAGGACGGAAATGTTGTTGAGAAGGAAGATGAAAATACACTCTATGATTACGCGATCCTTCCGCTGACCAACCTCAACAAACTGGAGAAGGTTACAGGGCTCAAGGGAATCACCGAGGATGCCAAGGCATCGCATGAACGTACGTTAAAGATCCTTGGTGACGGAGTCAAGCAAGCCAAGAAAGAACTGGTCAAGAAATAGCGCAATGCACTTTTTTACGGATAAGGACCTGACAGACAAAGACAGTTTCAGCATGACAGGAGATGATGCCCATCATCTCCTGCATGTATTGCGCGCAGGGCGCGGAGCGGTCCTGGAGGTGACGGACGGAAACGGGCGCACCTACTCAGCTGTCCTGAAGGAAGCGGACAGCGATAAGGCTGTTCTGACTGTCGAAAAAGAGATAGAAACCGACCGGGAGCTGTGCTGTCATATCACGCTTTATCCCTGCATGACAAAGAGCGATAAGATGGCGTGGATCGTCCAGAAAGCGACTGAACTTGGCGTGAGTGAGATCGTTCCTGTCGTCAGCGCGCGCACGGTCGCAAGGCCTGATGCCAAAAGTGCGGAGCATAAGGAGAAGCGTTGGCAGAAAATAGCAGAAGCTGCCGCCAAGCAGTGCGGACGGACACGAATACCGGTCGTGCGGCCGATCATTTCGATAGAAAAAGCGATCGGGATGGCTGCGGGCGATGATCTGTTTCTTCTGCCCTATGAATGTGCGGACGATCCCGAAAATACGAGAGAACGAATGGAACAGGTGAGACAGTGCAGCCGTCTTTCCGTGATGATCGGACCCGAAGGAGGCTTTGCCCTGTCGGAGGTGCAGGCGGCTGAAATACAAGGAGCACAGATCATTACACTGGGAAAGAGGAT
>OMSP01000084.1 GCA_900313775.1 uncultured Eubacteriales bacterium | reverse complement strand
CAGGCGCCGATGCAGCGAAGCTCATCGATTGAGAACAAACCATCTTCAGTCGTCTGTCCGGGTTTGATGCCCAGGAGCTGACTGAACTGGTCGATGACCTTCTGCGCGCCGAGAACAAAGCAAGCTGTTCCCAGGCAGCAGCCGATGACATACTTGCCCTTCGGCTCCAGTGTGAAGAATGAATAGAATGTGACAACACCGTAGATCTCAGCGACAGAGATCCCGGTCTTAGCTGACACGACTTCCTGTGCCTCCAACGGAACATAACCGAATTCGCGCTGGATGTCACTCAAGATCATGATCAGCGGTGTTCTTTCGTCCGCGCGGGAATCACAAATTGCTTCAATGCGTTCCTTTGCGGCGCTGTTGAGATGACCCATGTGTTCCTCCTCTCCAACTAAAACATGCCTGTATTTACATAAAAGCCAATACGGCAAACACTGAATGGGTTATGATTCAATGAGCTCATACCACGATGATATTACACAGCAGAAAAGGCCATTAAACATCATTTCTATTCTACAAGATTGTGAAAATAATTGCAATCAGTTTTTATGAAAAGAGCCACCGCAATAAGCAGTGGCTCTCGATGATCTGATCACAATAAACCTTACAGCTGCGGACCTGCCGGGACAAGGGCCTTGCCGTCCTCGTTGTAAGTGTATTTCTCGAAGTTTTTGATGAACCTTCCGGCGAGATCTTTTGCCTTCTCCTCCCACTCACTGGGATCGGCGTATGTATCGCGCGGATCGAGGATACCGGAATCGACTCCCTCCAGTTCTGTCGGTACTTCAAAATCAAAGTACGGGATCTTCTTGGTCGGAGCATCGAGGACGCTTCCGTTTAAGATCGCGTCGATCATACCGCGTGTATCCTTGATGGAGATGCGCTTACCGGTACCGTTCCATCCGGTATTGACCAGATAGGCCTTCGCTCCGCTCACCTGCATTCTCTTTACAAGTTCCTGCGCATACTTCGTCGGATGAAGTTCCAGGAAAGCCTGGCCGAAGCAGGCCGAGAAGGTCGGTGTCGGCTCAGTGATGCCGCGCTCTGTACCTGCAAGCTTTGCCGTGAATCCGCTCAGGAAGTAATACTGTGTCTGCTCCGGTGTAAGGATCGAGATCGGAGGCAGCACGCCGAATGCGTCAGCTGAGAGGAAGATCACGTTCTGAGCAGCCGGACCCGAGGAGATCGGGCGTACCTTCTTGACGATGTTTTCAATATGCTCGATAGGATAAGAGACACGCGTATTCTCTGTCACAGACTTGTCAGCAAAATCGATCTTGCCGTTCTCATCAACGGTAACGTTCTCGAGCAGCGCGTCGCGGCGGATCGCGTTATAGATATCCGGCTCCGCGTCCTTGTCAAGGTTAATGACCTTGGCATAGCAGCCGCCCTCGAAATTGAAGACACCCTCGTCATCCCAGCCGTGCTCATCATCGCCGATCAGGAGACGCTTCGGATCTGTCGAAAGGGTCGTCTTTCCTGTACCGGACAGTCCAAAGAAGATCGCGGTGTTCTCACCATTCATATCCGTGTTGGCCGAGCAGTGCATCGCTGCGATTCCCTGCAGAGGCAGGTAGTAGTTCATCATGGAGAACATACCTTTTTTCATCTCTCCGCCGTACCAGGTGTTCAGGATCACCTGCTCACGGCTGGTGATATTGAACGCTGCAACTGTCTCGGAATTGAGACCCAGCTCTTTATAATTCTCGGCCTTTGCCTTGGAGGCATTGTAAATCACAAAATCGGGCTCGAAGTTCTCCAGCTCCTCGTCGGTCGGCTTGATGAACATATTCTCAACAAAATGAGCCTGCCAGGCAACTTCAACGATGAAGCGGATCGCCATGCGGGTATCTTTGTTGGCGCCGCAGAAAGCATCGATGACGAACAGTCTCTTGCCGGACAGCTGTTCCTGCGCCATTTTCTTGACCTTGGCCCATACATCCTCTGACATCGGATGATTGTCGTTCGGATACTCCGGGCTGGTCCACCAGACGGTATCCTTGGAGTTCTCGTCCATGACGATGTATTTATCTTTAGGGGAACGGCCGGTGAAGATGCCTGTCATGACATTCACAGCATCAAGCTCGGTCAGCTGACCCTTGTCATAACCTGTCAGCTCCGGCTTCATCTCCTCTTCGAACAGAAACTCGTAAGACGGATTGTGAATAATCTCAGTCGCCCCGGTGATTCCATATTTAGTCAGATCAATATTTGCCATTTTTACCTCCTCGTCTGTTGTTATACTGCTCACACGATGCTCTTATTTTAGCACAATGCCTGATTATTATCCACGATTTATGTGTTTTATACGGTTACCGCGTCTGTCACATCCTGTCAGGCGCCTCAAAGCCGAGCAGATCGATACCCTGTTCAAGCACGCGCAGCGTCAGTTTCAAGAGCGCAATATACCCCGCTTTCCTGTCGGGATCCGGTTCCGCCAGGATCTTGACATCGCGGTAGAAACCGTTGAAATGATTGGCCAGATCATACAGATAGGCGCAGACTTTATGCGGCGCCATCTGATCTGCCGCATCTGCGAAAGCATCAGGAAAACGCACGAGGCTGAGCATCAGCTCGCGCTCGCTCGGCGTGCCGGGAGCGTTCATGTCAGTCCCGCATACTCCGTCATATTTATCAAGGATCGATTTGATCCTGACGATCGTATACAGGAGATATGGCCCCGTATTCCCGTCAGATGAGGCAAATCTCTCCAGCGAAAAGACATAGTCCTTGGAGGCCTGGTTGGACAGATCTCCGTATTTGAGCGCCGCCAGACCGATGATACGCGCTGTCTCCTCCGCATCTTCCGCCGCAACTGTCTCGTTTTCCCTGACTCTGTCGACCATATAGGAGTTGATCTCGTCGATCAGTGCGGAAAGGCGCATCACGCCGCCCTCCCTCGTCTTGTAAGGCTGGCCGTCGGGACCGTTCATCGTTCCGAATCCTCGGAAGTCAAGCTCCGTCTCCTCCGGCGAAACGCCTGTCTTCTTCGCACAGCGGAACACCTGTGTAAAATGCAGACCCTGCCTTTTATCGACGATGTATACGACCTTATCCGGGTGCCAGTCTCGTCTGTCCAGAAGAGTCGCCAGATCCGTTGTCGCATAAAGCGCCGAACCATCTGATTTGAGGATCATACAAGGCGGTATCTCCTTCTTGTCATCCTCCTCGGAGACATCAACGATCAGCGCTCCGTCGTCAAGATAAGCATATCCGTCAGCCTTCATCTTTTCGACCATCGGCTCGATCAGGTCCTGAACGTCCGATTCCCCTTTCCACCAGTCGAAATCGACATTCAGTCTCGAGTAGTTCCTCTTCAGATCCGCCACGGACAGATCCATGATCTGCCGCCAGACTGCACGGTAAGCCGGATCTCCGTTCTGCAGTGCGTGAGTAGCTGCCAACGCCCTCTCCCGGAATGCGTCATCTTCTTTGGCCCGCGCACTCGCCTCAGGATAGATCCTTTCCAGGTCAGCCAGCGAGAAAGGAGGAAAACCTGTTTCCCTGAGACTTTCGATGATCAGACCCATCTGATATCCCCAGTCTCCCATATGGATATCTCCGACGACCTCATGGCCGGCATATCTCAGGATCCGCTTGACAGACTCGCCGATGATAGCCGAGCGCAGATGCCCGATATGCAGCGGTTTGGCTACATTTGGTCCGCCGTAGTCGAGGATGATGCGCTGCGGATGTACGGCCGGCGCCACACCCAGTTGAGCGTCCCGCGCCATGTCAGATGCGCACCGCGCAAGTGCCGTATCTTTTAAACGGATATTGAGGAAACCCGGGCCCGCGGTCTCAAGCGGATCACAGAGATCTCCTCCGTCGAAAACTTCCGCCACTCTTGCCGCGATCTCACGAGGGCTCATCTTCATCGGACGAGCCGCGGCCATCGCACCGTTGCACTGGTAATCAGCCAGCTCAGGCCGGTCGCTCACCGTCACAGCAGCATGTTCAGTCGGCACACCTGCCGATTCAAATGCCTGTCTGATCTTCTCATTCAATTGTATCTCGATCGATGTCATCAAAACTCCTTTTATGACCATGTATTATGCCGCCATGTCTTCGGATACAGCAGGAACAGCATCGGGAACAGCTCCAGCCGGCCGGCCAGCATATCAAAGATAAGGATCAGCTTGGAAAAGACCGTGAATCCTGCGTAATTTGCAGTCGGACCTACCTGATCCAGACCCGGTCCGATATTGTTTATCGTAGCAGCCACCGCGGAAAAATTTGTCTCGAATGAGAACTCATTCAGAGACAACAGCAACACCGACAGGGCAAAGATCCCGATATAAAGAATCATATAGAGATTGATCGTGTCGATCATGTTCTCCTCAAGCGGCCGCCCGTCCATTCGAATCTTAAACACCCCCCGGGGATGGATATAGGACTTGAGTGTTCTACGGTTTTCTTTCATGCAGACGATCAGCCGTGACACCTTCATACCTCCGCCGGTACTGCCGGCACAGGCACCGATACACATCAGTATTACCAATACGGTCTTGGACAGGGCCGGCCAGGCATTGAAATCCGCGGTCGTATACCCGGTCGTAGTCATGATGCTGACTGTCTGGAAGAAAGACTCCCGCAGAGTCTCTCCGACAGAATGGTGCAGATAATAGATATTGGCCGCAATGACAAGTGCTGCTGCTATCAGGATTCCTATATAAGTCCTGATCTCCTCCATCTTGAACGCCTCAAACACACGCTTGGTGATGATCAGGTAATAGAAAGCAAAGTTACATCCGAACAGCGCCATAAAGACCGTGATGATGACCTGCTGGGCAGGTGTATAGGACGCACAGCTGCTGTTCAGCACCGCAAATCCGCCGGTACCGGCCGAGCCGAAAGTGATGCAAAGGGAATCGAACCAGTACATACCGCTGATCAGAAGGATCACGATCTGCAGCAGAGTCAGGGCAATATAGATCCGGTAAAGAACAGTCGCTGAATCGCGCACTTTAGGCACAAACTTCGAGACATCATAACCCGGGCTCTCTGCCCGCATCAGATTCATACGCGAACCGCTCTTGACCGGAACCAGCATCAGGATAAAAACGAGCACCCCCATACCGCCGATCCAGTGGGAAAAGCTCCTCCAGAACAATGTCGCGTGACAAAGATTCTCCACGTTATCACGTATGGAAGCACCGGTAGTGGTGAACCCGGAAACGATCTCGAAAAATGCGTCGATCACATGGGTGAATTCACCGGTCGCCAGAAAAGGAACAGCGCCGATAACAGAAAGCACAAGCCAGGAACCTGCCACAGTCACCATGCCCTCTTTCACATAGATCTCGGTATTATCGGGCTTACGCCGCGTCATAAAAAAACCGAGCGTCATAAATACCAACGCACAGATCAGGTAGACCAGGCCCTCCTTCTCACGATAGACCCCGGCTATCAGGCAGGGAAGAAGCAAGCCTGCACCCTCGACTTTGACCACCCAGCCGAGCGTATAGATGATCATCGCTAAATTCATCGACCGACCGGCCCTTTCTTCTTGTTGTCCAGTATATCCGTCACATCCCTGAAACCGCGGTGTGTCGTGACAATGATCACAGAATCTCCGGGCTTCATTTCATCGGCACCTGTCGGTATGATGAGCTGTCCGTCGCGCACAATGCCGGCCACCAGCACGGAAGGCTTGGTGGAGAGCCTCGACAGGCGCACTCCCGCGACCGGAGATCCCTCGCGGATCATAAATTCCAGT
>OMSP01000085.1 GCA_900313775.1 uncultured Eubacteriales bacterium | reverse complement strand
TGAGTCTCTCCATTATAAAGAAAAGTTTAGCTCTGTTTTCTTTTATTTTTTATGCAGTTTTGGGAAGAAAGCTGATGACAAGTGTTTCTCAGACCGGTCAGAAGGTTAAACACCAATAAAAAAGCGCGCCCCGCAGGCGCGCCTTTCATTTAGTAGTTTATAAAGAAATATAACTATTTCTTTGTATGTAATTTAATCTCTTACACGAGCGGAGAACCGCATCTGCGGCAGAACTTCTCATCTGCCTCGGCCACATAACCGCAGTTCTTGCAGATCTTTGTCTCCGGTGCAGGTACCGCAGCATCCTGTACAGGCGCCTGGGCCGCGGGAGCTGCTGAATCAGCCGCCGATGCGCCATTAGACTTATTGTCGTGCAGTCTGTTGTTGATATCTTTTGTATTACGCCAGATCTGGATCGTAATCATAGACAACTCATAGAGGATACGAAGCACCAGATTTCCGATGATCAGCATACCGATGAAGGCCGCGAAACTCGTCGGGATCAAGCCGAAAGAACCCAGAGTGATAAAGATGGCCAGGATCAGATAGGTGATCTTGAGTACCACTTCGATCGTCATCTTGCGGAAATGCAGGAATTCATACAGCCATCCGGCAAATCCCTTGAACTGACCTCTGTTGCCCTTGCGCAGGAAAGTGCAGTACAGCACGATACCGCCGATAACAGCTATCACAAACGCAATGGCGCCCCACACGCCCATGTCTGCCAGCCGGCCCATGCCGGCGCCGCCGTAATTATAATAATTGTCATACATAAGAGTTGCTCCTTTCTACATAACTCTCCTTACTGTCTTTGACTTTACCACTCCTGCCCGCTTGACGCAAGTGCTCTTGAGCGCCCGCGACAACGCCTGTTCTCTTTGCAACATCTAATGTAGTTTGGTATAATAATTAAGCTATGTTTATACTTTTTTATGGACTATGGCTGATATTCAACGGGCGCATCACAGTGGAGATCCTGTTGCTGGGTCTCCTCATTGTAGCGCTCGTGTCTTTTTTCTTTTACCGGCTGCTCGGGTACCGGCTGGCCTATGACTTGTTTATCCTGCGCAATCTCCCTCTGTTGATACTGTACATCCTCAATCTGATCAAGGAGATCGTGATAGCGGCATTCAATGTGATGACTGTCGTGTGGAAGCCCGGCAAGAAGCCGGAACCGGTGCTGATCGAGTTTCACTCGGGGCTGCGCGGCCACTTTTCCAATGTCCTGCTGGCCAATTCGATCACGCTGACGCCGGGGACTTATACCGTTGTTCAGGAGGGGGATCGCTTTGTAGTCCACTGTCTGCGCAGGGAGTTCGCGGACGATGTGGACACTTCCTCCTTTGTCAAACTGTTAAAAAAGATACGAACCTGACACTGTGCTCAACGAGGATGCGTGATGTCCGTATATGAAGCATACAATCTTCTCTATACCGTCGTATTGATCTGTCTGGCTCCGCTGCTTGCGCTGGCCATGATCCGGTCGGTCAAAGGCCCGCGCATCACGGACCGTCTGATCGGCGTCAATATGATCGGCACGATGGTCATAGTCATTTTCATGATATTGACGGTACTGCTGAAGGAGGCCTATCTCCCGGATATTGCCCTGATCTACGCTCTGATCAGCTTTGTATCTGTCCTTATCTTCTCCGCTGTCTATATCAAAAAGAAGAAGGGAGCGCGCTGATGGAGTGGGTCCGTTTCACAATCACGGCCGTGCTTCTGGCGGTATCCGTCTTCTCTTTCGCCTCTGCGATCCTGGGCGTCTACAGCTTCGGTTTTATCATGAACCGGATCCACGCTTCCGGTATCGGCGATTCACTCGGACTGTCCACCGCGGCGCTTGCCGTCATGATCAGCTCCGGCGAAGCTGCAGTGATCCTGAAACTGATCCTGATCGTCTGCTTCATGTGGTGCACATCACCGGTGTCGACACATTTCATCGCACTGATCGAATACTATATGAACAAAAATCTGGGGGACTATGTCGTACGGGAGGATCAGCATGACGCTTCTTGAGATATTCAAAATCATCCTGCTCGTGCTTCTGATCGTCTGTGCGATCGGCGTCAACCTGACGAAGCGCCTGCTGCCGGCCATCATCATCTTCATGGCCTACAGCACAATCATGGCCGTCGTCTGGACGCTGCTCGAATCACCTGATCTCGCAATCACTGAGGCGGCAGTCGGTGCCGGTATCACCAGTATCCTCTTCTTCTTAACTCTCCGGAGGATCGGCCGCGAGGAGCTCAAGGACCCCGCCGATGAAGACCCTTCAGCCGACTCTGAACACGCAAAGGAGGCCCGCCCATGAAAGAGCTCCTGCGCGCTTGGTTCAGAGAAGAACTCTCCGGCATGGAGGACTTCTTAGATACTGAGGAAAAACCAGACATCTCCCGCGTCGAACACAAGAGCGCGGTGCGCAAATGGGAGGATACTCTCCTCTCCAGCCCCGAGATGCAGAAGATGATACATATGCGTCAGAGGCGTTACCGCACCCTCTACCGTGTGATCGCCGTGATCAGCTGTATCGCTTTCATCGCGATCATGCTGTATATGATCGCACATCTGCCGCGCTACGGATTTAAGAATCCTCGGGCCGATGTGATCGCCCGCCGCTATATCGAACAGGGGCTGGAGGAGACCGGCGCCGTCAATATCGTAGCAGGAATGATCCTGGACTATCGTGCCTTTGATACGCTGGGCGAGTCCTTCGTGCTCTTTACCGCACTCGTCTGCGCAACGATCCTGCTGCGTTTCGGCATGAGAGATAAAGAGCAGTCTGTCGGTGCTCCGGTCTACAAGACTTCCACTGACAACATCATACATATGATCGGATTCTTTCTGGTGCCGGCCATCCTGATGTTCGGCATCTATATCGTCTTGAACGGCCATCTGTCGCCGGGCGGAGGCTTTTCCGGCGGTACGATCCTCGGATCAGCACTGATCATCATGTCTGCGAGCGGCGGATTTGACATCACCGACAGAATCTTTACGTATAAAAGGCTGAATATCCTGACCTTCATCGCGCTCGGCTTCTACAGTCTGTCCAAGGGATATGTCTTCTTTGTCGGTGCGAACGGTATGCACAACCCGATCCCGAAGGGCATTCCGGGAGCTATCCTCTCGGCGGGCCTGATCCTGCCTCTGAATATCGCGGTCGGTATGGTCGTAGCATGCACGATGTACGGCTTCTATTCATTGTTTGAAAGGGGGAGGATCGGTCATGCTTGACACCCTTTTGAACAACTACCAGGAGGCCGTCGCGATGATCCTCTTCGGCATCGGATTTGCCACATTGCTCTTCCAGCGCAATCTGATCCGGAAGCTGATCGGCATGAATATCATGGATGCCGGTCTCTTCCTGTTCCTGACTTCGCTCGGCTATATCCACGGACACAAAGCCCCGATCCTCGAGGGAGGCAAGATCATCACCAACACCTATATCAATCCGGTTCCCTCGGGTCTGGTACTGACAGGCATCGTGGTGTCGGTCTCTGTCACTGCCGTCATGCTTGCACTGACCGTCCGTCTGTACAGGCGTTACCACACGCTCGACATGGATGAGATCTATGCCATGACGCTCAAAGAACGAGAGGAGGGCGACGAATGAGTTTTGTCTGCAGTCTGCCTCTCTTCATGATCGTAGCCAGCCTCTTTAGCGGTGTACTCTGCCTTCTTCTGAAAAAGAGAACTGCTTACACCGTGTGTATGACTCTGCTCGGACTTCTTGCGATCGCTGATGTGATCGTCCTGGCTTACACGATGGGTCATGGAGCCTTTACCTATAAGATGGGTGAATTCCCGGCTCCCTGGGGCAACGAAATCCGTGCAGGTGTCCTCGAATGTCTGGTGCTTCTGGTCTTCTTGATCGTGATGCTCTGCTCGATCCCCGCCGGATACCGCTATCTGCGCTGGGAGGTCGACGAGACCAAGCACAACCTCTACTGCGCTCTCTTCAACCTCGCATCCGCAGCTGTCTGCGCATTGGTGTTTACCAATGATATCTTCACCGGCTATGTATTCCTGGAGATCCTGACACTCGCAAGCTGCGGGCTGATGGTCGCCACCGAGACCGGCAGGATCGTGCTGGCCGGTGTGCGCTATATGATCATGAACCTTCTCGGATCGAGCCTCTTTCTGCTCGGCGTCGTGCTGCTCTACGGCATTACCGGTCATCTGCTGATGGTGCCTCTGCACGAATCCCTCTCAGAGATCTGCGTCGATCCGTCCATGATGCTGACCGTGACTTTGGTGATCGGCGTGATCACGATCGGTCTGGCCATCAAGAGCGGTCTGTTCCCGTTCTACTTCTGGATGCCGGACACCTACGGATGGTCAACACCGTCGACTGCTTCATTTATGAGTTCAGTCGTCTCCAAGGCCTATATCTTCCTGCTGATCAAGGTGTACTGGCGCGTTATCGGTTTTGAACTGATGGATCAGATGCCGATCCATCTGGTGCTGCTGATCCTGGGTATCGCCGGCGTTATCATCGGTTCGATCTCCGCGATCCGGACAAACGACGTGAACCGTATGGTCGCCTACTCATCGGCTGCGCAGATCGGATATATTTTCATGAGCATGGGTATCGGTGGCACGGCCGGCTATACCGCCGCGATCTTCCACCTGCTCGGCCACTCGGTGACCAAGTCCCTGCTCTTCCTCGTGACACCGCGTCTGGAGGAAGTGTCGCACGACAGCATGATCTTCAAGGATCTTCATGGAAGCGGACTGCGGGACCGCTTCTCAGGGTTCCTGTTTACGGCCTGTGCGCTGTCCATGACGGGCATACCGCTGTTTGCCGGGTTTGCATCCAAGTTCCTGATCGTGATGGCCTCATGGCAATCCGGCTCCCGTTCCCTGTTTGTCGTCATCGCTCTCGCGCTGGCGGTCAGTACAGTGCTCAACGCCCTGTATTTCCTGCGGACCGTGATCCGCATTTATTCCCATCCGGAGGATGAAGACCTTTCAGAAGGCAGACCTGTACAGAGACGGCATACTCTCGGCTACGTCATCCCGGCATGG
>OMSP01000187.1 GCA_900313775.1 uncultured Eubacteriales bacterium | reverse complement strand
GCCGGATCTTCTTCCGTCCCCGCGCACGTGGAGATGATGGGATTCCTCGGCGCCGGCAACAACCCGATGGTCGGCATGACTGTCGCTGTCGCAGTTGCTGTTGCGCAGGCGATGGGAAAATAAGCAGATCCGGGAAAGGATCCTGACAGTAAAAATGAACGCCTCCCGCGAGGGAGGCGTTTCTTCTTTTGATGTCATTTTTCTTTTATTATGCCGCTCCTGTAAGCCTCAAGCAATGCCTTGAGATCGTCGATCTGCTCAGTCAGCACCCGGCCTTTATCGGTATCGGACACCAGCTGTCTCTTCCCGACTTTCTCAACCACATGCATGACCGGTGCATGGAACACCTGAGTGCCGTCCGGCTGAAGCGGGCTGTACGGCTTATGTTCGACCAGTGCCATCATATGTGAATTATAGATAAAGGTATAGCCCGCGATCCCGGTCGTCTTCTGATAGGCTTTGGACATGCCGCCGTCGATGATATAGAGGAGCCCGTCGGCTTTTCTCGGGCTCTCGCCGTCTTTCAGCTTGACGGGCACATGACCGTTGATGATCCTGGATGTGGCCGGGTCAAGACCGAACTCACGGATGATCTTCTCGACCGGCTCCCTCTCGTTGATCAGGGAATAGTAAGCCCCTTTCGTCTCTGTGTGTGTCGATTTATCGGCGATAAACAGCCTCTCAAATGTCGTCATCTTGTCTTTGCCGAACAGAGGAGAGTTGCTTCCGTTCCACAGATACCACATCAGATCGCCGGGGTCGCCGCCCTCTACGGCATCTTCAGGAGCATGATAATGCTTTCGCACCTGATCGTCGAGGTATTCAAACAGCGCCCGTCCGTGGTGCTCTTTGCCCGCCAGTTTGACATCGATGAACTCGCCATCATCAGTCATCGGGATGCAGCCGTGATAGAGGAGGTTTCCGTTGACGATCTTAAAAAGCGCTCCGTGCTCGAACAGAAAACGGATATGAGACTGGAGCTTTTCGGATTGTCTGAACGAAGCTTCAAGCGCGTTCACTACAAACTGTTCTTCTTTTGACAGTTCATAGGGATGCTGCGGATCGATCGTCGGGAAATGAGTATCCTTGAGCGGCCATTCGGCGACGCCGACCCTGACGGCCCCCTTCTCCCAGTCGATCTTATCGAGCAGAAGCCGGCTCTCCATCTTATACTCCGGATGCCTCATGATGCACTGACCCTCGACTTTGAACAGGATGACCGAGATCGCCTTGTTCATCTTGGAGGCCATCTTCATGCTGACAGGGTCAAACCGGTTTTCGTCATAGACATGAGGCTTAAATGCGGTACAGGGATCATCCCAGTACACTGATGCCGCCAGAGAAGTCAGTGGCCGAAGGTTGATGCCGTAGCCGATCTCAAGCATATCGAAATTGTTGTAGCCGATATTGTTGCGCAGCACATTGGCGATACAGGCTATGTTTCCGCAGGCGGCTCCCATCCAGAGCACATCGTGGTTGCCCCACTGGAAATCGACATCCTCCAGCCCGAGCAGATAGTCCATGATGCGGTCGGGATGTGCGCCACGGTCAAAGATATCGCCGATGATATGCAGCTGATCGACGGCGAGACGGTAGATGACCTCGGTCAGATCGGTGATGAAGGTCTCGGCGACTCCGCACTCAATGACCGAGCTGATGATCGAGTCGTAGTACTGCGCTTTGTTTTCCTCGTCTTCTGAGTGGAGCAGCTCATCCATCGCATGACCGAGATAGGTGGGCAGACGCCGCCGGACTTTGTCCCTGGTGTATTTATTTGAGACGAGCCAGCAGACGTCGATCAGATGATAGATCGCGTCAGAGCACCATTTGTCAAAGTCTTTTTCAGATGCTTTGCGGCGCCGGATCTCGTTCTCGGCGTCGTAGATGAGCACGGCCAGCTCATCCATCTCTTTTTCGGTCAGGATATCTTTAAAATAATCCCCGATCTTGTACCGGATGATACCGGAGGCGCTCTTGATCATATGGACAAAGGCCTCGTGTTCGCCGTGGAGGTCGCTCAGAAAATACTCTGTCCCCTTGGGAAGTGCCGAGACGGCTCGCAGGTTGATCAGTTCTGCTGACACTGCCCAGATATTCGGGTATTTTTCCGCCAAAAGGGATAATGCTCTTGAATCGATCATGCCGGGCTCCTTTCGACATGCGTAGAACAGGATGTTTACAAATTTATTTTACATTAAGGAAAGTGTGCAGTAAAGTGAGTTACCTATGGTAAAATGCTCTCATGGGAGTTAACTATCGGGTAAATAATATGATCTATGCCGCGGGCGGGGCTTCGCTGTCGGCAGCAGAAGGAGGAGAAGCATGACAGAGTTGGTATACTGCGGAATCGCGCTGTTCTTTTGGATAGTGCTGATCTTCACTTTTCACAAAGACAGGAGCCGGTACCGCAACTGCTATATCCTCTTCCTGGCGATCGTGTTCACGATCGCAGCGCTGACATTTCTCGCGGGAGAACACCAGAAGAAGGCGATCATCGCGCTGATGATCATCACTCTACTGATCCTGCTGGCGGTTCCCTTTTTCCTGATCACCAACGGGATCCTGATGTATGAGAGGGAGGGTCACAGTCTGTCCAATCTTCTGTCTCTTATCCTGGGGATCGTGGTTGCTGTGGGCGAGTTGGCGACCTTTGTCGGCGCTCTGATACCGGAATTTGCCGGATCCGAATGGCGGGATAACAGCCCGCTGTTCAGACTCAGCGGGATAAGCATGTTTATCAGCATGACGGTACTTTATATCTCCATGGCATTTGTCATCTTTATGATCTACTGCGTATTCCTGCAGCTCATACCGAGAAAAAGAGATTTTGATTATGTCATCATTCACGGAGCAGGGCTGTTGGAGGGCAACCGCATCTCCAAGCTCCTCTCCGACAGGATCGACAAAGCAATCGATGTCTTTCACAAGGACCCCACGCCGCCGGTACTGATTCCCTCGGGAGGAAAAGGATCCGACGAGAAGCTGTCCGAGGCGGAGGCGATGAAGAGATATCTGCTGGACAAGGGGATTCCTGCCCATATGATCATTGAAGAAGATCTCTCGGCCAATACATTTGAGAATCTGCAGAATTCCAAAAAGATCATCGACTCGCAGACGGGCAGCAAATACACGGCGCTTGTCACCAGCAACTACCATGTATACCGGGCGCTGCGGTATTGTCGAAAAGTCGGGCTCAAATGCACGGGCATCGGAAGCCACGTGGCATTTTACTACTGGCCGAGCGCTTTGATCCGTGAATTCATCGCGATCCACAAAGAAAAAAAGCACCTCATCCTTATGATCATAGGATGGGCGCTTTGTATGCTGCCGATCATCTATGTCTATTTTATACAATAGATGACCATGTCTGTCAGCTTTTCTTGCCGCCGTTGTACTTCAGACTCAGCATCGTGATATCGTCAAACTGAGGCGCATCGCCGACAAAATTATCGATCGAGCATCTCACATTTTCCAGCACTTCTTTGGGTCCTGCATCCGGTTCGCTGTTCAGCGCATCAAGGAGCCGGTCTGTGCCAAAAAGTTCATCGTTGCTGTTGGTGGCTTCTGCGACACCGTCCGTATAGACAAACAGAGAATCGCCCGGTTCCATGGTAAACTCGTGATCTCTGAACTCTATTCCATCCATAATAGCAACGGCAGGCGAGTGTTTATAGACCACGAGTTCATAATTGCCGCCGGATCTCCTGACGACAGGATGCTCATGCCCAGCATTTGC
>OMSP01000041.1 GCA_900313775.1 uncultured Eubacteriales bacterium | reverse complement strand
TTCTGTCAGATTGCATTTGCGGATATACTCCTGCGTCAGGGGATCATAGAAGCTGTCAGTGTAGTCTTTGCTCTTATACTGGGCTTCCCGGGATGCGGTAAGGAAGTCCATCCACTCCGGTTTTTCCGGGTGATCGTTGTCGTTTATATCATGACCGTCTCTTACCCACATGCGTGCACATCGTCTTTCTTCCTTGTCCGCTTCCATATCCCGAAGATAACGTTCCAGGCCGAAGACGTATGAGCGGTCTTCTCGTTTCATGTTCTGTTCCTCTGCTGTTTATTCTGATACTTTCTTTACTGTTTTGATTTGACCGGTTTCCTGTTCAGCTGCTATTTTCTGCACATATCCTGTCGAACACCCTGTAACGGCGGCGATAGATCGTACCGTTTCACCACTGGCACGCAGGTGTTTGATTACACGTACAGTTTCATCACTGTATTTAGGCTTCCTTCCTGCTTTTGCAGGAATGGTGAGAGTGCCGTTCAGGATTTGGATCAGCTTTCCTGCCTCCTTTGATCCCGTTTCATTCAGATACTGCTCCAGCAGAATTCGGAGACGTAATTTTTCTCTTGTCTTCATTCATCCATTCGCATATCCCGTCCCTGAAGGTCAATTCTGTACGCCTTTTTCGTGAGCCGGCTCAAACAGGAATCCGCGTAGATATTATTCTGGAAAATGTCATACCAGTCTCTTACCGAAAGCTGCGATATGACCACGGTTGACCCGTTGCCTTCTCTTGAGTCCAGAACTTCAAACAGATGAAGGCATTTTTCAATGTCCAGGGTCATAGAACCAAAATCATCTATTATCAACAGATCCGGGCTGGAGTATTTCCGTAATCCTTCGTTGTAATTTCCAATCCTGATAATGTCGCAGAGATCATTGATCATCAGAGATGCTTTGGTATACAGAACACTCATCGACTTATACAAGGCACAGATACCAAGCGCACATGCAAGATACGATTTTCCGGTTCCTGTTTTACCGGTCAGAAGAAGATTATTCTTATCCCTGATCCAATTACATTCGGAAAGATTGTAGATAAGATTCACGTCGATTTTCCTGTCCGGGTCTTTGAGAGAAGAATCAAGCGTGGCCGCTTTATACTTCAGATGTGATTTTTCCAGCCTGTCATTCATCTTTTTTTCCATCCGCTTGTTATATTCAAAATCCACAAGTTCATAAAACAGATCTTCCGGTTTGTGGAGATTGAAATTTGGATCCTCTGACATCTCAGCCAGCTTCTTCCCGATACTGCTCATTCGCATCTGAATTAATCGCGAAACTGTTATTTCTAATTTTTCGTTCATTTGTAGTAACCCTTTCCCCGGACATTATCGATATCCGGAAGCCTGGCCGTAATACTGCTAAGCTTTCTCTGGCGCAGGATATCGCTCAGAGATACTCTGAATTCGCTGTGTTTGCACTTGTTTCTTCTGATACAGTCTGCGGCCGCTTCCTCACATATGCCTTTTGGAACCGAATCACACATATGAAGAATACTGTTACAGGCCGAATACATCTGTTCATCATGATTCGCTGATTTGAGAATCATGAATATCATCTGCTTCATATTCGGCCCGATCTTATTTGCCCAGTTCAGGTAGTAGTCGGAATCCTGATGGTTAACTTCCTCATAGAACTGATGATTAGCAGGCATATGGCTCTTTTCCGTCACATAGCGGATGGTCGGGATATAACAACGCTTATGTTCCGCGAGCTGCCTGTTGTTGGTGTCGCACAAAATGATTTTTTCTCTGGTGGCTTTGATAACAATCGGAGTGTTTATAAACCTGTACGGAACGGAATAGAAATGACTATCGTAATGAACATGATAATTGTCAGTTAATCCCCGGCAATACGCATATTCACAGTCCGTGAATCCAACATCTTTCAGGGGCTTCATTGCCGGCTTGTCATATAATTCGAACAATTCATTGTGTGACATTTTGTAACCGCGGGGAATCTTATCGTTTTCTTCTTCGATAATCGCCATTACCATTTCGTTGACTTCTTCAAGATTCCTGAAGTAATACGTCTGCTGAAGTTTTAAGATGATCCGGTGCTGAATATCCTTTACGTAGCGTTCTACAGTTGCTTTTCCGCGCGGCTTTCTGTATGGCGGCGGAAGGACAATGGTGTCATAAAAAGCTTCGAGGTCCTGGAATGAAGCGTTGATGACAACTTCGTCGTAGGTGTTCCTTGTGACGGCGTCCTTCAGATTATCCGGAACCAGATACTTCGGTATTGCCCCGTAGTATTCGATCGCGTGCGCCGTTTCACTGTTGAACTGGATCTGCTTTGTATCAAGTGTAGCTTCTCCGTACAGCTTGCTTGAGTAGCCCATCGCAGTCAGATATAAGATGATTTTCTGCTGTTCTGTCGGATCAGAGGGATCGCTGCAGAGATCTGTAATATGAATCAATGCGGTATCGCCGCAGTAATCGATGTAAAGTCGTTCACCCGGCACTCGGTTTACTCCCATTGACACTTTCTCAGGGCCATATCGTTTAAGACAATAGTCATTGTACAGTTCGAGAAACCAGCTTCTTCTGTATCCTTTCGGACAGAGGCGATGGTATTCTTCCCATACATCCAGTTTTTTGAAGTCTGTTCCGGATGATTCCAGAGTATGTAAGATTTTCTCGAAATCTGGCTGTTCTATTTTTCTGTGCCGGCTGTTTTCGGATGGATAGAACAGTTCTTCCACTTCACTCGGAGTCATCTTTATCAGTTCATCCAGGTCATTCCCCAGATAACTGTATTTCTTCATGATGTACTGAACTGTGCTGGAACCGATTTGAAATCGTTCCATACATTCCGGAAAACTGCAGCCCTCATTTCGCAT
>OMSP01000016.1 GCA_900313775.1 uncultured Eubacteriales bacterium | reverse complement strand
TTTGTCACCCGTTGTCACCCATCTAAATTTTCAAGAAACCTGTCAACCACGCCATTTTCTCGCTATAACTTACAGCTTAGGAGGCGCTCGTTTTATCCGTTAAACTACGGGAACCGTTATTATCTTACTATTATTCGGCCTTTGTTTCCAGCGCTTTCTTTCCTCCCATATAGGGACGAAGGGCCTCGGGAACAGATACCGTGCCGTCCCGATTGAGATTGTTCTCCAGGAAAGCGATCAGCATACGCGGCGGCGCGACGACCGTATTGTTGAGCGTGTGCGGATAATAGGTGCCTTTTTCGCCTTTGACGCGGATCTTCAGGCGTCTTGCCTGCGCATCGGTCAGATTCGAGCAGCTGCCGACCTCAAAATACTTCTGCTGACGCGGGGACCACGCTTCCACATCGACGGACTTGGTCTTCAGATCCGCCAGATCACCCGAACAGCATTCCAGCGTCCGAACCGGTATATCCAGGCTCCGGAAGAGCTCGACCGTATACTGCCACATTTTCTCGTACCAGTCCATGCTCTCCTCGGGCCGGCAGATGACGACCATCTCCTGCTTCTCAAACTGATGAATGCGGTAGACTCCCCTATCTTCAATGCCGTGAGCTCCCTTCTCCTTGCGGAAACAGGGGGAGTAGCTGGTCATGGCCTGGGGCATCTTCGTTTCGGGAATGATCGTATCGATATAGCGGCCGATCATCGAGTGCTCGCTGGTGCCGATCAGATAGAGATCTTCGCCCTCGACCTTATACATCATTGCATCCATCTCTTCAAAGCTCATGACGCCCGTCGCCACAGCGCTGCGGATCATGAACGGCGGCACACAGTAAGTAAATCCTTTGTCGATCATGAAGTCACGGGCATAGCTGATCACCGCCGAATGAAGTCTGGCGATATCACCGGTCAGATAATAGAACCCGTTGCCGGCTACTCTGCCGGCGCTGTCAAAGTCGATGCCGTCGAAGCTCTCCATGATATCTGTGTGATAGGGGACTTCAAAGTCAGGCACGGAGGGCTCTCCAAACCGCTCTAATTCAACGTTTTCCGTGTCGTCACGGCCGATCGGGACTGACGGATCGATCATATTGGGGATGCGCAGCATGACTTCGCGCATTTCCTTTTCGACTGCTCTTTCTTCCTCGGTCAGCTCATCGATCCGCGCGTTGCCGGCGGCTACCTCAGCCTTGATTTTCTCCGCCTCGTCGCGCTTCCCCTGACCCATCAGCATACCGATCTGCTTGGAGATCTTGTTCTTGTTGGCCCGCAGAGCTTCTACTTCACCCTTGATAGCGCGGTTTCTGGCGTCCAGTTCGATCGCCTGATCGACCAGAGGCAGCTTCTCTTCCTGAAATTTCTTTTTTATATTCTCTTTGACGGCGTCAGCGTTTTCTCTGACGAATTTGATGTCCAGCAATTTACTTGTCCTCTTTACTCATGATCTCTTCGGCCTTCGCCTCTATCTCCTTGGCTTCCGCGGCCTCTTTTTCACGCATTTTGCGGGCTTTCTTCTTGGCCTCTTCCTTGCGTACAGCCACGGTATATGCACGCTTCAGATTGCCGGTATGCCCGGTCGGAATGCCGTCACGGTCATCCTCGAAATACCGGTCCTGATGCATGGCTTTCTCAAGCGCTATCTGTTCCTCGGCAGACAATTCCACATAGCTCGAGCCGCGCTTGATCTCCTTGATATAGGTATAGCAGTCGTCGCGGCTGTGCATGACATTCAGCAGGATGCCGTTGTCGCGCCCGTCCAGCATGACCAGCACAAAACTGAGCTTGCCGCCCATCTCGTCGAAAGCATCATACTTTACAATTCCTGTCTTTTGATAAGCGTCAGCGAAGGAAGACCTCAACTCGCGGACAGCCTGCTGCTCTTTTCTGGACATTTTGCCGCCTGTGCGGGATTCTTCCTCTTCCTCGATCAGGTTGCTCTGCACCGGAACACCCTGTGTGCGCAGGAATTTGTTCATCTTCTTGACCGCTTTCTTGAGCTGTTCATAGCGGATCGTGTTTCTGCGGTTCATAACGAACAGCACGGCGATCAATATGAATGCTATGATAAACAATATAATAGGATCGATCCCTATTCTTTCCAATACTGTATTATTCATAATCTACCCTCTCATCACAGCTGACTGTGCCGGATCTGCTCATACAGACGATCCAGCTCTTCCTCAGCATAATAGTCTATCTCTATCTTGCCTCTTCCCTTGGCCTGACTGCGCACCGTCACCTTAGTGCCGAGTGCCTCACTCATCTTTTCAGCCATATCAGCCAGATAGGGATCTGCATTCTTGCGGCGTGCCGGGCGTTTTTTCCCTCTGGAGGCTTCCTGCCCGGAGAGTCTCTCCATCTCGCGAACGCTCAAGCCCTGCTCTGCCGCCGCTTCAGCGAGCGCGACCTGCCGGCTCTTGTCGTCCAGCGCGGCCAGTGCTCTCGCGTGTCCGGCAGACAGTTTCCCCTCGATCACCATGCTCTGCACTTTCTTGTCCAGCGTAAGGAGCCTGAGAGAGTTGCTGATAGCCGGGCGGCTGCGGGATATTTGCCTGGACAGGCCTTCCTGTGTAAGACCGTAATCGTCGATCAGGCGCTTGAAAGCATGCGCCTCTTCAATAGCGTCCAGATCTTCGCGCTGGATATTTTCGATCAGAGATATAGCCAGGCGCTCCTCGTCCTCATAATTCTTGACGATGGCGGGAATGCTGGTCAGTCCGGCCGCTTTGGCGGCTCTCCAGCGACGCTCGCCGGCTATGATCTCATAATAACCATCCTTCTTCTGTACCAGGATCGGGGTGATCACACCGTGTTCTTTGATGGACGCAGTCAGCTCTTTGAGGCTTCCCTCGTCAAAATGCTTGCGCGGCTGGCTCTTGTCGGGCTCCACCCTGTGCAGAGGGAGATCCCTGACCTGTTCGCCTCTCGAATGCCCCTCGGCCGCGAATTCCCGGCGGTCGGAGAGCGGGGCGTCTGATTTTTTCGCCTTGTTTGGGATCAGGGTGTCGAGCCCTTTCCCCAGTCCTCTTCTCTTTGCCATAGTTAGTCTTCCGTTCTGTAAATGACTTCCTGTGCCAGTTTCATATAATTCTCCGCGCCTGTGGACGAAGGATCGTAGTCACAGATCGGCTGTCCGAAACTGGGTGCCTCGGCCAACCGTACATTGCGCGTGATCAGCGTTTCATAGATATGCTGGTCCAGATTTTCCCGGACATTCTCCACCACCTGCTGGGACAGATTAGTCCTCGCGTCATACATCGTGAAGACAATGCCGTCGATATAGAGCCTGGGATTGAGCCTTTCTTTGACCAAAGTGATCGTGTGGATCAGCTGACTCAGCCCTTCAAGGGCATAGTATTCGCACTGAATGGGTACGATCACGCTGTCAGCTGCCGCCAGCGCGTTGAGCGTCAGCAAATTCAAAGACGGCGGGCAGTCTATGAGCAGATAATCATACAGAGAGGAGACCGGCTGCAGGATCTCCTGCAGGATAAACTCTTTGTTCTCCTCGTAATTCAGCTCTATCTCCACTGCCGCCAGATCAACGGAAGCCGGGATCAGATCAAGCCCGGGATAAGCGTCACGGATGACCGTCGAAAAGAATTCTTTCTCGCCGATCATAAGCTGGTACATTGAAGCTCTCACTTCGTGCTTGTTGACGCCGAA
>OMSP01000218.1 GCA_900313775.1 uncultured Eubacteriales bacterium | reverse complement strand
GATCGGGATCATCATGTCCTCGAACGGCACATACAGCGGTGTGCCGAACAGCTCCTTAGGCATTACGAAAGGAAGAGATCCCCATCTGAGCACATAATAGTCACATTCATCTTCATCGTATGAGAAGAGCTCACGGCTGAGCTCCATGGCAACGGTATCTGTGCCGCGCTCAGCAGCCTCCGCCTCATACCGGTCCGCGATATCCATATACCTGGCAGGCTGCCTGTGAGAAAAACTCATGACAGGCGTGATCAGATCAGCATATGCCATGAATTTTGCAACATGCTCCCGCTGCAGATCATATCCGGCCGGAATAGGGTCCATTATGAATATATCGATAAGAATACCTGCTGATGCATAGCCTGTCATGTTATAATGCATCATCATGGAAGTGCCTTCTTCATGATAGCGCGCGACCGTTGAATGATGGTCGTGATTGCCTTCATAGAACTCGATCGTCCGGTCTGCGGGACCTTCCTTGCGGAACGCTTCTATCAGACGGTCGAATTCCCTGCGCGGTATGAACATGTCGATATCATCATCCCAGGGGATGAAACCACCGTGCCTTACGGCGCCGAGGACGGTGCCGCCCGAGCAGTAATAAGTGATATCATGCTCCCGGCAGAAAGAGTCTATCTCTTTGAGAAGCTTGAGAAGATGGCGCTGTTTTTCATTCATGATCATTACTCTCAATCACAGTTTTAGTTGAAATTACGCCAAAAATTTTATCATGCAGGCGGAATACCGTCAACTCTGCAGGAAACAAGGAGAAACAATGGAAATAACCAAGGAAGAGCGCAAACTCATCAGGGAAAGAGTCTACCCGCAATATCTGAAAGAGCCGCTGCGTGACAACTGCATAGCTTTCGAATCACTGTGGGGCAGAAAGTGCAACTGTAATCCTGCAGCTCTATATGAATATATAGACAAAAATCATCCGGAATATGAATGCGTATGGTTCCTCAATGATACCGATACTGAGGTCAATGGCAGAGGCCGCAAGGTCGCGAGGGGTTCTGAAGAGTACTACAAATATCTGGCAACTGCGAAATACCTGGTGTACAATAACAATCTGCCTCAGACATTCCGCAAGAGAGACGGACAGATCATCATCCAGACTATGCATGGGACACCTTTCAAAAGTTTTGGACTGGATGTCGAAGAAGAATTCCCGACGGAAGAGGACAAGATGAAAGTTATCACCCGCAGCGCGCTCTGGGATTATCTGATCGCGCAGGGCGAGTTCACCAAGAACATGGCCTGGAGATGGTTCAGATACAACAAGACTGTGCTCGAGACCGGGTATCCGCGAACGGATGTCATATATGATACTGATGAGACTCAGGTCAGCCAGATCAGGGAATCTCTGGGACTGCCGGACGATAAGAAGGTCATTCTCTATGCGCCTACATGGAGAGAGATGGATGGATTCGATATGCAGCTCGGCCTTGAACAGATGAAAGAGGCTCTCTCAGATGAGTATGTACTGCTTGTCAGGCTGCATTACTTCGTGGCAGAGTTCTATCCGGTACCTGAAGATGGTGAGTTCATATACGATGCCGCAGGAGTTGCCAAGATTGAGGACCTCTTCGCATTGTCGGATATACTGATTACAGATTATTCGTCCGTTATGTTTGACTATGCGCTGACCCGCAAACCGATGATCTTCTTTGCATATGACCTTGAGGATTACACAGAGAAAACAAGGGGCAGTTACTTTGATATCGCAACCGAGGCACCGGGAGCGCTGACAAGGACAACGACTGAGGTGATCGAAGCCATCAGGAATATTGACCGCCACAGCGAGATCAACGGACAGCGGATCGAGGAATTCTGCAGGAAGTATCTTACATATGAAAATGCGTGCTCGTCTGAGCAGGTATTCAGACAGGTATTTGTTGAAGGCAGGAAATCTGCAAAAGCAGCTGCCGGAGACAAAATCAGGCATGCTGTAAAGAGGATCGTGCCGCGCAGATTATATTCAAAAGTCAGAAAAGCCATAATAAGAACCCTCTTGAGTAAACAAAAAAACAAATAGTATGTTATAATCTGTGAAGATTACGAAAGGAAATAGTCAGATACATGGGTGAAGCCATCAAACTGATAGTTGATGAACACAAGTCATT
>OMSP01000261.1 GCA_900313775.1 uncultured Eubacteriales bacterium | reverse complement strand
TATCAGCCAGTTGAATCTGCCCGCGATCTTTTTTCCTTCAGGTCTTTCCTTTTTTACTTCCGGTGCGGCATGTTTGCTCACTATTGTTCCCCCTGCCTGCCGTTTTCAGGCTCAAGCACTTCTCTTACCACGTACTGAGGATTCTGGTTCAGGCAGAGATATATCCTGCCCACGTATTCGCCTATTACACCAAGCACCAGCATCAGCATTCCGCCTATAAGGATATTGGTGGCGACGAGTGATGTCCAGCCTATGGCCATGTCCGATCTGGTCAGCTTCATGATCACGAGTACGATTATGATCACAAATCCTATTAAGGCCATCAGCATTCCAAAGAACACTGCCAGTCTGAGCGGTTTGATCGAGAATGTGGTAAGTCCGTTCACCCAGGTAGACAGCAGCTTTCTTAAATTGTAACCGGAACTTCCCGAAGCTCTTTCCTTCTGGTTGACCGGAACATTGCCTATATTGCGTGTCGTTCTGATCAGCAGACCCTCCATGTGAGGATATGCGTTGTTGTATTTTACTATCTCATCCACAACGAACCTCTTCGCAAGGAAATATACCGACAGCTTCATGCCGGCAGGTTTCTCCACGAAAAGCTGCATCATGGTGTTGTCAGCCCATGAGCCCAGTTTTCTGAAAAGACTCCTTTTACCTCGGTCCTGATAGTCAGCGCATACGACATCGTAACCGCCCTTCTGCATGCAGTCGTAGAAATCAAAGACCGTCTCGATCGGCGTCTGCCCGTCATCATCGCTGACTGCCACAAGCTCGCCTGTCGAGTGCCTGAGACCGGCCATGATCGCGCTCTGCTGACCGCTGTTCTTGGCTATGTTGACGCCCCTGACATTGTTGTACCTGTCATGGAGCTCGCATATGACGCCCCAGGTATTGTCGGGTGATGCATCATTGACCAGCACCAGCTCGGCTTCAAAACCTTCTCTCTGCGCTACGGTATTCTGTATCGTCTCTACTACCTGCGTCAGAGTGTTCTCTGATCTGTAGCAGGGTATAACGAATGATATCAGCATAATGGTTTGTATCCTTATCTTCAGAATCTGAATATATAGTATCCGTGTCTGTTGGAGCTGTCAGTGACCATGTCTGAAAGGTCTGAATCGATGTGCTCCTTCAGTATCGTTCCCGGATGTTCCTTTTTAAACTGTTCATACGCATCGACGTCGTTCTGGTTCATGATAAAATTGACGCCTGCGTATTTTCTCTCTTTTATGTCCGGTATCTCCGGCTGTATGCCGAGAGCTACCTCGATGACAGCTTTAACGAAATCATATCCGGTCGACAGCTCCACGAGATCGCTTCCGATGAAATCGCCTCCCATTCTTCCCCCGATCTCGATGATCCTTATCTTATCGCCGTCTATTTTAAGTTCTATATGAGCAGCGCCGTTTCTGAGCTGCAGCGTATCGAGCGCATGCTCCGACACAGCCTTTATCTTCTCTATGGTATTATCATCGAGCGGAGCCGGTTCTCTGTGACCGGTCTCTATGAAGTACGGAGCGCCGGTCGTCATCTTCTGTGTCGCAGTCAGGAACCAGTGCTTTCCTTCAAACGAGATATACTCGATGCTGTACTCATCGCCTTCGACGAATTCCTCAACAACAGCCTTGTCTTCAAAGCTGTATTCTCTCGCCCGTATGATGGCATCTCTGAGCTTTCTGCGGTCATACACCTTGTGTACGCCCCTGCTTCCGCTGCGGTCTGTAGGCTTGACGATCAGCGGGAACTCCATGTCGATACTGTCAAACGGTGTTGAAGCATCTACCAGCATGCTGCGCGGACTCGGGTCGCCGTTCTCTTCGAAGGCTTTTCTCATCCAGTGCTTATTGGTGCTGATCTTCGTAGCCTCGATGGTATTGCAAGGCAGCCCCATCTTTTCAGCTACATAGTTGACAGTCTCCATCGCAAGGTCGGATGCTATACTGACGATCCCGTCAATGCCTATGCGTCTGCATTCCTCGAGTATCTGATCCTTTTCCCTGATACTTATAGGATAAAAATAGTCCGCGATCTGTTCGCCCGGATCTCCGGCCGCCCACGCAAACACATGGGTCTCGAGGCCCATTTCCCTGGCTTTGACTAT
>OMSP01000270.1 GCA_900313775.1 uncultured Eubacteriales bacterium | reverse complement strand
TTGGTCAGCACTTCACGCTGTCTCTCTGTCCGCTTGAAATCCCCGCCATCCGTCTTGCGGATGCGCGCGTAGGTCGTTGCCTGAATGCCGTTGAGCACCTGCAGACCGGCTTTCTTGACCGGTTTGGCCTTCACTCCCGTGTGCTGGCTCGTATCTTTCATATGGAAATTAAGTTCACTGAGCTCGTCCTCAGCGACATTGATCTCCAGTCCGCCTACGGCATCCACCGCATCGATCAGAGCTTTCCAGGTACATGCGACATACTTCTTTACATCGAGATCCAGATTGCGGTTGACCATTGCTGTCGCTGCCTCTGCGTCACCGAAAGAATAAGCGGCATTACACTTGTTGTACGAGCCGTCACCCAACTCAAGAAGCGTATCACGATAAACCGATACCAACCTGATCTCACCCGTCTCCTTGTTGAGACTGGCTACGATGATCGTATCGCTGCGGTTGCCCACTCCCAGATCGGCATCACGCGAATCCAGTCCGAACAGCGCTACATTCAAATATCCCTTTTCATGCTTGACTTCCCTGTTGATACTCAGGTCCTTGGCACTTATTTTCTCGGTCTGAACCTTACTCCACTTGGTAGCCACATAGGCGGTACCTACACACAGAGTCAGAATAAGGAGAACACCAATAATAAGGGCGATCGTCTTACCGACCGAACGCCCGCGGGCTTTCTTCGCCATTCTCTTTTCATGTCTGCGCCTGCCGGCTCTTCGCCGGCGCTCGTATGATGACATAGATACTCCAATCAGGCCGAAAACACAAGATATTCCATAGTTAAAGAATATTATACACTATCTCTAGTGAGAAATCAATAAGACCGGATCATTCATTATCCTGTTTCCCGTCCTGATCATATATATTCACCACACCCGGATGAACACTGGTCAGCCACTCGATATCTTTACTGATATCCAGGATCGTCTGCGACGGTTGGTAATCCTTTTCTCCGAAGCAATAGGCATGGAGCTCCGTCACGTTGGAAGCCATTGTGATAGGCACGACGAATGATCCCACCATATTCCGCGGGTTCTCCATCGTGGTAACTTCAAACGGAAACCCCTTGGTCCCCGTCAATTCGAACTTGGATGCGTTGATAGCCAGGCCCATCACCTCTTTGGCTGACAGACTGGTCGCGATATAAGGCAGAAGATCTTCTGCCATCCTTTTCAGCTTTCTCTTGCTCAGTTTTCTGGTCTTGTCTATCAGCATTTTCAAGACCAGACGCTGTCTCTCGGCGCGCTTGAAATCACCGCCCTCCGTCTTGCGGATCCTGGCATAAGCCGTGGCCTGAACACCATTCAGCGTCTGCTTGCCCGCATGGGTGACCTTGGGGGAGGAAACGCCTGATGCTTTTTTCACTTCTTTTGCATACTTATTTATCTGCGGAACTTCCTCCTCCGTGACATCGATCTCCAGACCGCCGACTGCGTCGATCGCCTTTACCATGGCGATAAAATTCACGCTGACATAATTCTCAATATCCAGATCCAGATTGCGGTTTAACTCAGCGATAGCCAGTTCGCCGCCGCCGAGGCTGTATGCGCGGTTTGCTTTCGCATAGCTTCCGTCGGCCTGCCTCATGATACAGTCACGATATACGGAGACAAGCTTGACCTCCTTGGTCTTGTTGTTGATGCTCGCTATCATGATCGTATCCGAGTTGACACCGCCCTTAAGTTCCTTTCCTCTCGAGTCGAGACCGTAAAGAGCAATGTTGGTGTATTTTCCGTTTTTCTTGAATATCTCCAGCTTATCCGCATCCAGCTTGTCATGTCCTATCCTGGCCCATTGATACCATCCGTAAATGACAACACCCAGGATAAACACGACCAGCAGTTCAATGATCATGATGAGGATCTGCCGGCCAGTCTTATAGTTTTTTCGTTTTCTTTTGCCCAATGCCACAGATAATACCTCTTCAGATATCCGACAGATCAGCCGGATAGTATCCTTCGTTCACCATCTTTGCTATCTCCGCGCGCACTCCGGGGACATCCTCGGTGTAAGTCATACCGAACCACCTGTCGCGAGAGCGCTCGACCAGCACATCAGCCCGGTCCTTCTCGAGCAGTTCGCCGACGAGGATCGGCAGCAGATACTCACTGCTGTTATCTCCCGGTTCCAACTGACTTAAGAATCTTTCAAACTCTTTCTCAAGTACAGAGAGAAAACCGTCGGGACAGACCCACATGTTCATGGACACCGGTGACTCGGGATCCAGGACCGTCTCTCCCGCTTGAGCACCCTGCTCTGTCTTTTCGATCCCCTTAGTCTCTCTGATGGATTCCAGTGTTCCGTCAGCATGCAGTTCACAGATGCCGCGGGTCACGGTCCCGTTGTCACTTAGCGTATTCTTTAAAATAAAACTGATCATGCCGAGAGTTATGTGATCATTCTGCCCGCAGCTCACCTGCTCTAACATCCGAGCCGCCTTCTCAAAGGCCTCGCGGCCGTAATAATCATCGGCGTTGATCACAAGAAACGGTCCGTCGATCAGATCTCTGCAGGATAAGACAGCGGATCCTGTGCCCCAGGGCTTTGTCCGGCCGGCAAAGGATGCCTTGTAATCTTCGGGGATATCATCCAGTTCCTGATAGGCATAATCAACGGTTGTCCTGCCTGCCACGCGGTCACCGATCGCCTCTTTGAAAGCATCCTCGATATCATGTCTGATCACAAAGATCACGCGGTTAAATCCGGCGAGCATCGCGTCGTAGATCGAATAATCAACGATCAACTCTCCCGCCGGTCCTACAGCGGTCAGCTGCTTGGTCCCTTCCTTAAAGCGGCTGCCCATTCCGGCAGCCATAATAACTAACGTCTTATTCATACTGGTTATTCTCCCAATCCGTTTTCGATCAGTTTCACCATACCGGCGAGCGCTTCCTTTTCATCCTCGCCCTCACAAAACAGTTCCAGTTCATCTCCGGCTACGACACAAGCCCCGAGGACGCTGAGCACACTTTTGGCATTGGACTCATCTCCCCGAAGCTTAAATGTGATCTTGCTCTTATAGCGCATTGCCGTCTGGCAAAACACCCCCGCCGCCTGCAGATGCAACCCGGTTGCGTTTTTAATTTTGACAACCTGACTGACCATGATTATTCTCTCTCCTTATTTATCGTCCGGCTTTTCAAGCCTGATCTTCACTGTTACCTTCAGACCTTCATCCGAAGCCGGCCGTGTTTCTGCCGGCAGATAATCGGTAAGATCGATCTCATACTCAGCTTTGTCTTCAGTCTTTGACAGACTGAATGCCCCGCCCGGAATGACGATATCATCTATCTGCGCAAGCCTGTCTTCCCTTGCTGCTATGACAACTGTCGAAGGCTCGCAGGTCACTTCATTCAGACGCATGCCGTTGGGTATATTAAATCCGCTCTTATCGATCCTCACCGGGACTTCCTTGGTGTTAAGGATCTCCACACTGACGATCAGGCCTTTATCGCCGATGTTATTTGTCAGCCTCGCCTGATCTATCTCCTCTCCCGCTGAGTTATAGAGAATGAGGTCGGCCATCACTTCTTTATCAGCCGAAATGCCGGTCAGCACGACAGGCGCAACTGCCTGATCGATCGAACGAACTACACTCTTCGGTCCGCTGATGGTCACATTCTGAGGATCTGCCTTTGTCCCATCCAGCACAAAGCCATCACGAAGCGTTCCGGTCGGCTGTACCGTGACCGGGAATGTTTCAGAGACGACTTCCTCGATCCTTACCTGAAGATTCAAAGGATTGGATGCAGCTTTTTCATACCGCCCTTCATATCCCCTGATAATGATATCGATCGGAACCAGCCCTGACCGGGTCATCTGCTTCAGATCAGCCGTCGCTTCGATGCTCTGCGCCTTTAGCCGCGAAAGTACAGACCGCTGAGCGCGCACAGTCACATTGACTGCTTCCGTGCCATCCTCCACCTGATATGTCTGCCCTTCACCGGTAATGACATTCTCATTAATGATCGTGACCGGGATATCCCGATACACTTTGTCCGCCACCGGATCATTGATGCTGACTACAAGAATCCAGATAACGATCGCGGCAAGCAGCGCCAGTAGTTTTAAGCCGATATTGTTAAACAGCTTCTTTTTCATGTCGCTTCCCTTTCGATGCCGCTTCCTGCTTTTGCAGATCAGAGAGGATCTCTCCCAACCGTCCCGAGTCGACCTTTGAGATCAGCTGCCCGTTCTGTGCAACCGATATATCGCCGGTCTCTTCAGAGATAATGATTACCACTGCATCACAGACCTCGGACAGGCCGAGACCCGCGCGATGGCGGGTACCCAGCTTCTTGCTGATCGACTTGTTTTCCGACAGCGGCAGATAACAGGTAGCAGCCATAATGCGGTCGCCCCTGATGATCACCGCGCCGTCATGCAGCGGTGTATTATGTTCAAATATATTGATGAGGACTTGTGAGGAGACCAGGCAGTCCATCGCGATGCCTGTCTGTTCGAATTCCGTCAAATGTGTGTTTTTTTCAACGACAATAAGCGCTCCCGTTTTCTCCTCCGCCATCTCCGTGCCGGCCAGGACGATGGAGCGAAGAGTTCTGTTGGAAAATCGCGTGACCTCGCGCCCTCTGTCAAAGAGGGAAAGGCGCTGCAGCAGTTTGCCTTCGCCAAGGCGTTCCAGCGCGCGCCTGAGCTCCGGCTGAAAGACGATCAGTGCCGCGATCGCAAAGAGACCGATACCGTTTCGCACGAGCCACAGGATCGTGCTCATACGGAAGAGAACGGCTAAAAGTATAAAGATACCCAAGACCACGATGCCGCGAAGAAGCATCCAGGCCTTGGTGTTTTTGATCCAGACCAATATCAGGTAGACCAGCACGGCGATAATGATGATCTCGACAACATCCAAAACGCCGATACGGGGCAGATAGATCCAGTCAAACCAAGATGCTAAATAATCCCGAAGTCGTACCAGCATGAATTACAATTCCTTCTCCAGATCCCTCCGCAGCGACTGTGTCATCAGCAGTTCGTCAGTCATACCGTTTTCCCATTTTTGTTTCTTTGCCGGCGGCGGAGTCTTTTTGCCTTTTGACTGGCCTTTTCCCTTTTGCTGACCTTTACCTTTTTGCTGACCTTTGCCTTTCTGCTGACCCTTGCTCTTCTGTGATGAAGGCTTTTTATTCTTTGGTCTCTCTGTTCTGTCTTCCCCGGATCTTCCGGTTTCCGACTCGTGGGTCAGCCTCTTGACCTCTCTCTGCTCGCTCTCGTTACCCTTGACCTTGGGAACAGCGCTCACATAATACACATAGTCATCATCCTCAAACTGGATAGACTCCCTGTGTTTATAATCGACGTGGAAGAACAAATATTCCAGTATAAGTCCGACGATGATCGCCGCCAGATGCCCCAGCAACACAACACCGATATTGAGCTTGACCCCGAGGACGGCCGCGCCGATCGCCAGAATAAGGACATCGATCAGAGCCCCCAAAAGTGTCGCCAGTTTCCAGGAATGAGCCACATCTCGTTTGCGGATCATGCATACGGCCCACAGGCAGATGGTGAATGCAAAGATATACAGCCACATCTCCTTGTTCGTAAACAGTTCCCTGATCCAGGTGCTGATCCTGGTCATCGTACCGGCAAGACCCGAAGTGTCAAAAGTCTTAGCGTATGTATGGATATAGCGAAGACTGTAATAAGCGATGCACCCGCAGGCAATCGGATAGGCGAACGCCGGCGATCCCATCAGTCCGAAAGCGATCGGGATGACCGCCGGGATCTTGAACCAAAAAGCGATCGGCACCAGGAGCAGCATGATAGTATGCCCCGGCGTGAAATGGAAGTACAGGGCAAACATGATCAGGAAGAGTACGGCTACGACTCCCATCACCGGGAGAGAGAGCGATGACAGATGAGCAAGCAACAGCGCGAAGCCGAACAAGGTCAAAAACGGCGTCGGCAAAAAAGCGCAGATTACGGCAAGTCCGATCACCACGACCCATGAATCCAGTCGCTCCATATACCCTGTGATATGATTGACACCCGCAAAAAGCAAGATTCCAAATATGAATCGGGCGACGCGGTCAATGATATGCGAGTATGTGGCATAGAACTGACCCAGTTGTCCTTTTGCTCCGGCTACAGTCGTATTCATCTTTTTTCCTTCCTGTCGTATATTCTCTCTATGCGGACCACATCGCGCATATAGCCTTTGACTCTGTTGCGCGACGCAGTATGCTTGCTGTTAAAAAAGGTGCGGGAGGCGATGCCGTAGACCAGGAGCATGATCACATAGACGATCACCACTCCCATACCCAAACGGATATAATAGGACAGCTGCGTATGATTGAACAGCTGATCTGAAAACGCGAAAAACAGCGCTCCGATAAGCAGGACATATCCCACGGTCAGCCAGATCAACGCGTACCACATATGCAGGCTCGCGTAATCCTTTTTGTAAAACTGGCTGATCTGGATATCCCGCTGTCCGGGACCCTGTTCATACATCGCCATGCGCGTCATGATCTTGACTTTTTTTCTGTCCATCGCCGTCCCCGTTCAGGTGGTAATCCATCGCATAATTCCGTAAAAATTATATCAAATAAGAAGTGCTTTGTCCACTGACTACTCTTTTCTCATCTCTACAGCCCGCGCGTAAGTCGCATCGACAGCTCTTGCCATGACGCCGTCGAGATCATCTTTCTGCAGCGAGCGGACTCCCTCGATCGTCGTCCCGCCTTTTGAGCATACGCGCTCGGCCAGCACCGCAGGATCCTCCCCCGCTTCCAGGACCATCTGCGCAGAACCGTACGCCGCCTGGGCGCTGAAGAGCACAGCATCCTCTCTCGTCATTCCAAGGGCTTCGCAGCGCTTGGCGATCGCATCAATTACCAGATAGTAAAACGCCGGAGATGATCCGCTCGCACAGATAACGGCATCCATCAGAGATTCTTCTACCCGGCAGGCTTTTCCGCATGACGCAAAGATACGCCGGATCACCTCGTTCTCCTCATCGGTCAGTTCCCCTTCTCCGTACGCATATCCCGTCATACCCGCGCCCAAAAGAGCCGGCGTATTCGGCATAACGCGCACCACTCGAAACCGTTCAGAAACATCCTTCTCATCCCAGCCCGTGATTCTGTAGATCCACTTGGCAGTCACGCCGGGTGCCACGCTGACAAGGATATGATCCTCTCTGAGCTGGTCACGTATCTGTGCGAGCACTTCCTCGTAGGACTGAGGTTTGACCATCAAAAAGAGATACTTAGCCTGTCCGGCCACATCAGCCGTATCTTCTGCCGCCCCGATGCCGAGCTTACCCGTGATCTGATCCCGCTTGCCCGGATCCATATCGTAGAATACGAATCTCTCAGCCTCATAGGCGTTTCTGGCACCGGTCAAAAGTGCCGTACCCATGTTTCCCGTTCCGATAAAACCGATTTTCTCTGTCATGGTATTCTCCTACTCTCCGGCTTCCATGCGCGCCAGTTTCTCCGCCTTATACTTTCTGTACTCTCCTGCCTCGATCGCCGCGCGGATCTCCTCCATCATGCGGTTGTAGAAACAGAGATTGTGCATAACGCACAAGCGCATGGCCAGCATTTCTTTCGCCTTGAACAAATGGTGGATATAGCTCCTGGAAAAACGCCGGCAGACCGGACAGTCACAGCTCTCATCCAGCGGACGCTCATCTCTCTCATAGCGGGCATTTAAAAGGTTCATCTTGCCGTGGTTGGTGTAGACGTGCCCGTGACGGCCGTTGCGGCTCGGATAGACACAGTCAAAGAAATCGACTCCCCTTTCTACGCTCTCCAGAATATTGGCCGGCGTGCCGACGCCCATCAGATATACCGGTTTGTTCTGCGGCAGCAGCGGAACCGTCTCTTCAAGGATATAATACATCTCCTCATGAGTCTCGCCGACAGCCAGGCCTCCGACTGCATAACCGTCCAGATCCATTTCTGTGATCTCGCGTGCATGATCGCGCCGGATGTCCGGATAAATGCCTCCCTGGTTGATGCCGAACAGCATCTGCTGTGGGTTGAGCGTATCCTCCCTGGCATTGAGTTCCGTGATCTTGTCCTTGCAGCGGCGCAGCCACCGCGTCGTACGGGCTACCGACTGTTCGATATAAGATTTCTCAGCGACCGAGGAAGGACATTCATCGAATGCCATAGCGATCGTCGAAGCCAGATTGGACTGGATCTGTATGCTCTCCTCCGGCCCCATGAAGATCTTATGTCCGTCTATATGAGAATTAAACCGCACTCCCTCTTCTCTGATCTGTCTCAGACTCGCCAGCGAAAACACCTGGAAACCGCCTGAGTCCGTCAGTACCGGTCTGTCCCAGACCATGAATTTTCGCAGACCGCCCATATCCCGCACCAGTTCATCTCCCGGTCTCACATGCAGATGATAGGTGTTGGCCAGCCAGACCTGTGTGCCGATCTGTTCCAAATCATAAGACGACAGGGCGCCTTTGATAGCCCCTGCCGTCCCGACATTCATAAATACAGGTGTCTCGATCGTACCGTGGACAGTCTCCAGACGGCCTCTTTTGGCCAGTCCGTCTGTCGCCAGTAAGGTATAATGACTCACGATATCTCCTTTTTACTTGTGAATGATGACTGCGTCACCGACCTCGATCAGGCCGTACAGAGTGACGGAATCATTGTAAGACATATTGATGCAGCCGTGAGATCCGGCGTAAGTATACCGGTTTCCGCCGAAGGACGGCTGCCATGTCGCCGTGTGGAAGCCCACGCCTGACCAGGTCACGCGCATCCAGTAGGCGACAGGTGTCTCGTATTCATATTTGCCGCTCGGCAGCCGGTCGCCGCGCAGGACTTTATTGCGCGCTTTTTCCAGACACTGATGTACTCCGGTAGGCGTGGCTCTTTTAGCCGTAGGAAGTCCGGTGACAACATCAAATTCAAAGGCGACCTTGCCATCCTTGATGTACCAGGCATGCTGCTTTGAGATGTCCACTTCTGCGTAAGTGCTGCCCCAGTCGACATCACCGCGGCTGGCAGCTCTCTGCACATAGGCGGGTTCCTTGGTGACCGTCTCGCCCTTCTTGATATGCTTCTTTAGGGCCTTGGCCTCCTTGGCCTCGTCGATCTCCCAACCGTAAGTACCGCCTGACACTTTATATTTTTCCCCTGCCGGGGAAGTTATCGTACGTGTCTTGCCGATCGTATCATACTTCTTTCCGAGCGCCTTCAGATAATCCGTGACCTTGTCTTCATTATAGGTAACTTTCATGTTATCTGTATTGACCTTCAGCCAATCCTTGATGACATTGCGGTCAACGACTTCAGTGGTATCTCCGAATGTATATGTAACACAGGCTTTACTGTAATTATTCATCTTGTCGCAGGCTGCCTGTACCTCGGGTGAAGTGCTCACAAACTTGGGAGGCTGATAGCATCCGGCTTCCTCGAGGCTCAACTCAGGTACAAACTGACTGATCGCGTCGCGCACTGCTTTGTTGAAGATATCCTTGTTGATAGTCGTACCGTAGACTTCCTTGGCAACCACAAACTGAGATCCGTCAAATTCAGGCTTGGCGTTGCTCGACTTGGTCCACTTGGACTCGTCCATGCATTGCAGCTTCGATATGACCGCTGCAAGCTTTTCCTCTTCGTAATCGACACCCACATCCACATTCATGGAATCCGGCTCCCAGAACGCCCGAATCCACAGCAGGGGATTCTGCGCCTTCAGCTGCTGCTTTATCTGAGTGCTCTGCTTATAGCGAATACCGATGTCCGCGCCGACGATCGTTTCGGTGTCTCCCTGAAGCTCATTTACAGTGAGCACATAGTCATCCACCTGCCTGGACATGTATTTTTCCACATCGTCAGCCGACTTGAGAGAAAAGTCCACGCCGTTGATCGTTGTATCGTAGTAGAAATGCCCTATAAAGAAAGCGGATACCGCCAGATAAGCCAGCGCGGCAAAACCGATAATACCGAGCAGAACCTTGAGTATCGTCTTACCGACTGAGCGCTTTTTCCCCTCCTCTTCTTCCCGGGCCATCTCCATGAAATACCCCGCGGGATCCTTGCGCTGCGGCGGCAGATCGCCTTCTTCAAAGGACTCCTCATCGACCTCGTCTTCCTCGAACGAATCCTCGTCTATCTCTTCTTCCTCGAAATCTTCATCAGGCTCTTCATCGTCTTCGATATCTTCGCCATCAGAGTCCTCGTCGTCTTCGATATCTTCGTCGTCGGAATCGCCTTCGTCGTTTTCGAGCTGCACGTCAGATTTTTCAGCTTCAACATCTTCTTCGTCAGCCGCCGGGGCATCGACATCCTCAGCGGGTTGCGTCGCGTCAGTTTCTGCTGTCTCTCCGACTGCATCGAAAGCCTCTTCCGCCTCCTTGAACTCCTCCTCTGCTTCACCGGCGACTGTCTCGTCAACGGTATCTTCAACCAGATGAAGATCGGGCTTTTTATTCTTTTTTCCCTTTAAAAAATCAAACATATGTCACCAGAATATAAAAATACCCCTCTTTATTATTTATACCCGCCATTTTTATTATACACATCTTCGGCGGGATGTACACCCGCAACGGCAAGTTTTTGAAAAATATTCAGCACCCTCAGACCGGCAGAGAGATCTGCCCCGGATCATGCAAAGTGCCAGTGCCGGCCCTTCTGGCCAGCTTAAGCCTGGTGAGCATCAGCTCTCCGTCGCCGTAATCGATCCGTACACCGGAGTCCTTGTGGCTGAAGCTGTGCAGCATCACCGCCTGATCTCCTCTCTTGAGCTTGATACCGTGAACTCCCATCGAGTTCTTCTTGTTCTCCGGCACCTCCGCTCCGTCAAAGCGAAGGAAATAGCCGCGCTTTGTCTGTATGACGACCTCATCGTCATCGTGGGCAGGCAGGATCTTGACAAGTGAATCGCCTGCTGCCAGCTTGGTCGCCGCGATATTGTAACGGCTCGCCTCAAATTCACTTCCGTCCACCTTTTTGATCATGCCCTGTGCAGTCAGGAAATAAAGCTTCATCTCCTTCAATTTTTCCTCATCGCAGACAAATATCACCCGCTGCTTGCTCGAGTCAAAACCGCTGACATTGTCGATCGGTGTGCCTTTATCCCGGAACTTCGTCCGCGGTATGTCCGCGACCTTCGCCTGGTGCATCATCCCGTCATCGGTAAAGAAGCAGAGCTTGCCGACATTGACACAGGGAGAGATGAACCTGCTCTCCGCGATCGCAGTCTCTTCGTTGCGGCTGTAGGTACCGGGATCTACGATCCGTGCATAGCCGAAACGATCCATGAGGAACATCATCTTCTGCCGCGCGATGGGCTGTGCCTTGATCACGACCTCCTCAACATCATCAAGCTCGGTCCTTCGGTCTCTGCCAAACTCTTTGCTGATCGCATCCAGATCGTCCATTATGACCTGAGCCATCGTGTCATAATCATTTAAGATCTTCTCGTATTCGGCAATATGTGCCAGTGTCTCCTCCTGTCTGGCGATGAGCGCCTCGATCTCCAGCCCGATCAGCTTGGACAGGCGCATCGCGAGGACCGCATCCGCCTGCTTTTCAGAAAAGCGCAGCATCGCCGCCATTTTTTCAGAGACCGGAGACTTAAAACGGATGTCAGTCGTATCGCCATCCACCAGACAGCGCTTCGCCTGAGCGATAGTCTTGGAACCGCGCAGGATCTCAATGATCAGATCGATCACATCACAGGCTTTGATCAGACCTTCCTGGATCTC
>OMSP01000086.1 GCA_900313775.1 uncultured Eubacteriales bacterium | reverse complement strand
GTTTTTTTCATTGCGTTATTCATGATCTGTTCCCCCATTCTTCTTAGATTTGCGTGCCAGACGGACAGGCACCTGTATCAATGCTTTTACCACCATGATCAACCCGATACCGCAGAGGATCGCAAGGGCTATGAGAACGAGTCCCCCGCCCAAAAACATGAGAGCGGTTACAAATGAAGCGCCGATCGAGATAATGCCGACGATAAATGAAGCGATCCCGCCGACAAGAATACCGATCGCGGCGCAAAACAGGCTGATGATAACGGCGAACAGCGCGATCAGCAGTGCAAAGATCACGGCTCCGAGCGCGATGGCCAGCGGAATTCCGACCGGCGCGGCCAGGACCCCGAGGAGCACCCACCAGGCAGCTGAGATCTTATGCCCGACAGTCGGCTTGTATTTGAGGGTCGTCTCATCGCCGGAAAGGATGCGCGAGGCATACTCGGATTTGATCTGAGCAGCGACAGCTTTCGGAGCACCGATCTCCTCGATCAGTCTTGCCTCCGCCTCCGCCTGAGCGGCAGCAACGTCTGAACCCTCAGCGGCAGCGGCTTCAACTGCACCCTGTGCGGCTTCCGCAAAATATTCTTCATAATACTCTGTGGCTGATACGATCTCTTCGGGAGGGAGCTTCTTCAACTCCTTGCGCAGAGAGGTTATAAACTGTTCTTTATTCATGGTCATTCCCCTTTATTCAACACTGAATCAATAGAAGCTTTATAACTGTTCCATTCCTGCCTTAATTCGGCCAGACGGCTGCGACCTTCGTCTGTGATCGAGTAGTAGCGTCTGTTTCTGCCCTGGAAGGGCTGGTCGTAAGTGCGGCAGAGTTTTTCTTTCTGGAGTCTCCTGAGTACCGGGTACAGCGTTGACTCCGATAAGCTGACGGCTTTTTTCATCTCCTGAGTGATCTCGTAACCGTAAGTGTCTCCTTTGCTGAGGATCGCCAGTGCACAGGCGTCCAGAAGGCCGGATTCGATCTTAATAGCCATATGATCACCTCCTTGTGTCTTGCCATTGCGGCAGAGGCATGCTTCTCTGTCAGGCAATGCTATCTTACGATCAATACTATACGACATATAATATTGCTTGTCAACAAATATCTTCAAAATAATAAAAAAGACTTCACGGTCTGCCGTGAAGTCTTTTATGTATCGCTGTAAAAGCCGCTTTATATACTCAGTTTTTCGAACCATGCACGGAGCTCATCTTCACCTGCCGTGACGCTGCCCCGGACCATTCCTGCCTGCCCGCCGCCCCGTACAGGGAACGCTTTTTTAAGCTCTTCATTCCACGTGCGGCAGTCGGAGCCGGTGCTGGCGCAGATATACCGCCATGAGGTGTCATCCGGAGCAAAAAAGACGGCACAGAAGCCCCTTCTGGAAGCGGCGAGCTCATTGGCTGCGTCGCGCAACGCTTTGTCATTGTCGATATCATTTTCGAACAGGACCACATTCATCTGATCCGCCGGGATTTCTCTGATTCTGGCGGTCAGGAGAGAGGCACTGAGACTACCGATTGCTTGTTTCCTGCTCTCGAGTTCTTCTTTCAGCGCGCGAAGCGGATCCGCCAGAGATTCGCGGGGAGAGGAGAGTTCGCCTGATACGGCAAGTGCCTGCTCGTGCAGCGTCCGATAATCAGCCAGCGCGCGGCCGCCGCATTTGACCCAGAGCCGCATGCCTCCCTTGTATCGTCGGTAGTCGATGATCTTGAGCAGTCCGACCTGAGCAGTGCCGCTTACATGAGGCGCACAACAGGCGCAGAGATCAATGCCGTCGATATTGACGAGTCGTACTCCTTGTGTCAGATCCAGTTTACTGCGGTAGTCCAGCGCAGCCAGTTCAGCCGATTCCGGATATCGGACAGTGACCGTATGGTCTTCCCAGATGGCCTGATTGGCGAGCGTTTCGATCCGTTCGATCTGCTCTGCACTCAGCTCGCCGTCATAATCCATCGTTACTGTTTTTTCGCTCAGGTGAAAGCCGACATTGTTATATCCGCAGAGCGTATGTACCAGTCCTGAAACGATATGTTCTCCGGTGTGCTGCTGCATATTGTCGAAGCGGCGCGCCCAGTCGATCTCGCCTGTCACCTCGCTGCGCGCGTCGACAGGCTTGTCACAGTAGTGGATGATCTCATCGCTTCTGATCTGCACATCTGCAACAATGATCGTTTCATTCCGGTATGTGAGAACACCGTGATCGGGCGTCTGACCGCCCTCTTCGGGGAAAAAGAGCGTCCGATCGAGAACAACGGCGTATCGATCAGCCGCCGGCTCGCAGCTGATCACCTGCGCGGTGAACTTTGTCTCATACGGATTTGTATCATAAAGTTTGACAGTCATCTTTATCCTTTCACAACCTCAAAATGATCCCGGCGAGGGCTCCGATACCGATCCAGACAGCGGGGTGGAACTTCCTGCACCATTTGAGGTTCATGCCGACGAGAAGAAGCACGCAGAGAATCGCAGGAGCGATCAACAGATGCACATGATCATTTTTCACGGTAAACATGGTCACGTTGATCACACTCCAGGCAGCACTCGCGATCATGGCTGCGACAGCTGGGCGGATGCCTGTGAAGACACTCTGCACTGTCTGATTATCCTTGTACCGGGCAAACAGCCTTGCGATAAACGTCATGATGATAAAGGCCGGCAGTACCAGCGCAAACGTCGCCAGTACGGCACCGAAGATACCGCCGGTGTGAAAGCCGGCATAGGTCGCCATATTGATACCGATCGGACCGGGCGTGCTTTCGCTGACGGCGATCATATTGAGAAGCTCGGATTTGGTGAACCAGTCGTAGCGGTTGGTCATTTCCATCAGGAACGGGATAGTAGCTGCTCCGCCGCCGACTGCGAACAGACCTGTCTTGAAGAACTCAAAGAAGAGAAGGAGATAAGTCATGACCGCCCTCCCTTCTTATTTGAAAGATCCTGTTCAGCCTTCGGGATCAGGCTGATCAGATAACCCGCGAGTCCCGCCAGGATGACGATGACCACAAGCGGTACCGGTGTATAGAGTGCCACCGCCAGGGCCGCAAGGCCGATCAGTGCGGTAGGGATGTCTTTCACGCCTTTCTGCACCAGTGTGATGACGGTCGTGATGAGCAGTGCGCAGACAGCGATGCGGATGCCTGCGAATGCATGAGCGACGACAGGATGACTGATAAACTTCTTCAGTATGGAAGCGACCAGACAGATGATGATGAGAGAAGGAGTGACGACTCCCGCAGTTGACGCGACAGATCCTCGCACCTTGCGCTCCTTATAGCCAATATAGGTCGCCGCGTTGACCGCGATGATACCGGGCGTGCACTGGCTGATGGCATACAGATCGAGCATTTCTTCATCTGTGACCCACCCGTAACGCTCAACACACTCGCGGCGGAACATCGGCAGCATGGCATAGCCGCCGCCGAAGGTCAGGATGCCGATTCTGAAGAAGGCGGCAAACAGCTGCCACAGCTGCGTGCCGGAATCCTTCCCGGTCTTTCCGGTGACTTGCCTGTCTCTGCCGGCATCCGGCTTTTTCTTTACGCTTTTAATCGAGCTGTCTGCTCTTTTATTCAGACCGCCTGCGCGTTCCCGTAAGCCGTTCAGTCTGCTCGTCTTCTTGCGGGATTTGATATTCATTTCCTTTCCGGGCATAGGTTGTCCTCCTGCCCTTCATCATACCCGAAACCATGTACTAATGCAAAGACAGACATACGGATATTTGTATAGAAAAATCTCTCAAATTATGTTGACAAAGAAAGGGACGGGGTGTACATTATAGATAGAGTATTAGCACTCAAATATATCGAGTGCTAATAACAACCGGAGGAGCCGCTGTGACGACAGCGGCAGGAGAACGGAAGGCGAGCCTGCAGATATGAAAAAAGAAGATAGTATCGATGTGACTAAGACGCTCAGCGAACTCTCAGAGCGCAAGACCAAGATCCTCTATGCGATCATCCGGGATTATCTGGAGACCGGTGAACCGGTGGGATCGCGAACGATCTCAAAGAAGACAGATCTGAATCTGAGTTCTGCGACGATCCGCAATGAGATGAGCGACCTCGTGGATATGGGATATATCGTACAGCCCCATACTTCGGCAGGTCGTATCCCGACCGACAAGGGCTATCGTTTCTATGTGGATATGCTGATGCGCGACAAGCTGGTCGAGGTGGAGGAGCTGAAGGAGTCGATCCTGGAAAAGGGAGAGCGGCTTGATCAGGTGCTCCAGCAGGCGGCAAGGCTGCTTGCGACGAACACCAACTACGCGACGATGATCAGCTCACCGACGCACCAGCAGAACAGGCTGAAGTTCATTCAGCTCTCGCGCATCGATGAGGAACATATCGTGGCGGTGATCGTCCTCGGCGGAAATGTGATCCGCAACAAGGTCATTGAAGTGAACGATGAGATCACCGATGAGACATTGCTCAAACTGAACATGCTGCTCAACACGAACCTCAACGGCATGTCGATCGCCGAGATCAACCTCGGTATGATCGCCAAGCTGCGCGAGGAGGCCGGTATCCACAGCGAAGTTATCCGCGATGTGCTGAACGCGGTCGCGAGCGTCATGGAACTGGATACCACCGATATGGAGATATACACGAGCGGCGGAGCAAACATTTTCAAATATCCGGAATTGGCCGGAGGAGAGAGTGCACAGGAGATCATCTCCACGCTTGAGGAAAAGAAGGAACTGGCCGAGATCGTGACACAGACGATGGCCGATGAGAACAACAGGGGCATTCAGGTATATATCGGACAGGAGACGCCCGGCACCGGCATGAAGGACTGTTCTCTTGTCACAGCGACCTATGAGCTCGGTGAGGGTATGCAGGGTACGATCGGCATTCTGGGTCCGAAACGTATGGATTACGAGCATGTGATCAAGTCACTGACCAGGCTGAAGACCGAACTGGATAACATTTTTAACGAGGAAAGATCTAAGAAAGCATAGGATTGAAGCGGGGAGTGCGGATAAGAGGAAAAGTTATGGCGAAGAAAAAGCAAAAAAAGGAAAAAGATGAGATGATACATATCGACGGCGCAGAGGAAGAAAAGCAGGAAGTGACGGAGGAGACCGCGGAGTGCGAGAGCACAGAAACGGCAGAAGAAGTCGCGGAAGCTGACGAAGGATCTGCAGAGAATGCTGCGGATGAACCGGAAGAAAAGGACAGCGAACCGGCCGAAGAGTCCGGGGAAGAATCCTCTCCAAGGAAGAAACGCCGCGAGCGCAAGGCGGACAAACAGGCAGAGCAGATCAGGGAACTGCAGGACAAATACCAGCGCCAGATCGCCGAGTTTGATAATTTCCGCAAGCGCACCGAGAAAGAAAAGTCACAGATGTATGCGATGGGCGCGAAGGATGTCCTCGAAAAGATGCTTGAAGTCGTAGACAACTTTGAACGGGGACTGACAGCCATCGACGAGGAGGACAGAGACGACGCCTTTGTGCAGGGTATGCAGATGGTCTATAAGCAGATGATGGAGACGCTCGATAAACTCGGCGTCAAACCGATAGAGGCCGTCGGCAAGGAGTTCGATCCGGATTATCACAATGCGGTGATGCATGAGGAAAACGAAGAAGCCGGAGAGAATCAAGTCGTCGAGGAGTTTCAAAAAGGATATCTGTATCACGATGACGTGATCAGACATAGCATGGTAAAAGTTGCGAATTAAATCGATTAATTATAGGAGGTAACATCATGGGCAAGATCATAGGAATTGATTTGGGGACGACAAACAGTTGTGTAGCAGTAATGGAAGGCGGTCAGCCGACCGTCATCACCAATACTGAAGGAGTGCGTACGACCCCGTCGGTCGTAGCGTTTACGAAGAACGGAGAGCGTCTGGTCGGTGAGCCGGCCAAGCGTCAGGCAGTGACCAACGCGGACAATACCATCTCCTCGATCAAGAGGAAGATGGGCACTGACGAGAAAGTGACCGCGGGAGGCAAAAAGTATTCTCCGCAGGAGATCTCCGCGATGATCCTGCAGAAGATGAAAGCCGACGCGGAGAGCTATCTCGGCGAGAAGGTCACACAGGCGGTCATCACAGTGCCGGCCTACTTCAACGACGCGCAGCGCCAGGCGACGAAGGATGCGGGCCGCATTGCGGGGCTGGACGTCAAGCGCATCGTCAACGAGCCGACGGCCGCGTCGCTCGCGTACGGGCTCGACAAGAAGTCCAACG
>OMSP01000090.1 GCA_900313775.1 uncultured Eubacteriales bacterium | reverse complement strand
CGCCGACTGCAGACGAATGACCCACTCGTGATCGATCGGGATCCCCGGCGAGAGGACAGCCAGTTCAGCCCAGCCCGTCAGTTCCTCATTCAACTCCTGAGCGACTTTGACCCTTCCGCGTACGGACGCGTCAAAGTGTTCAAGCAAAGCCGGAACATCCAAAGACTTATTTCCGTCAAGAAAAACGATATCAGCGTCATGCCTGAGCAACAGCTCGGCCGATCCGATCCCGCTTCTTCCCGCACCTAATATCAAAACTTTCTGACTCATACTCATCCCTCAGATCAGGCCGATCACAGCGATCATGGCCAATAAGATCGTTATCTTTGAAAACACTGTCACTATCCGGCTCTCCGACCATCCGCACAGTTCAAAATGATGGTGGATCGGCGCCATTTTGAAAAAGCGCTTACCGCCGGTCTTTTTAAAATAGACGACCTGGATGATGACAGAGAGCACTTCGACCAGATAGATCAGACCGACGATAATGACATATAAAGGCATCTGCTTCATATAGGCCGTGGCGATCACATAGCCTCCGAGCGCGAGAGAACCCGTATCTCCCATGAATATCTTGGCCGGATATGCATTGTAGAATAAAAAGCCGATCAGACCGCCGATCATGGCAAATGAAAACGGATCTGCCGTTTGGAAGACGATGACCGATACCAGTCCGAAGAACAATGCTACGACGATGGTCACATTTGAAGCCAGCCCGTCCAGTCCGTCCGTGAAATTCGTCCCGTTGACTGTCCCCAGGACAGCTATAAACAGGATCGGGATCGCGACCCATTTGAGATCGATAGTCATCTGGTTCGTGAAGGGAACCAGCATTTTCAGCGAAACATGACTGACCTTTGTCATGTAAAGGGCGAAAATAGCAGTCACTATGATCTGAAGCAGAAGCTTCTGCCAGGCAATCAGACCGTCTGACCTCTTGAGCACCACCTTCAGATAATCATCGATAAACCCGATCGCCCCGAAGCCGAAGGTCATCCAGAGGACCGGGAAGATCTTCGGATTAACCGGCAGATAAAACAGCCCGACTAAAAGAGCCGCGATCAAAAAGATCAGCCCTCCCATAGTCGGCGTCCCCGCCTTGGACAGATGAGCTTTTACACCTTCCTCTCTCTCGGTCTGGCCCATCTTGAGTTTGGCCAGGAATGGAACGAGGAAATGGCCGGCGGTCAGCGAAATGGCCGCGGCAGCTATCGTAGGTAATACAATTGTCAATGCGTAGCGAAGCAAAATCTGCCTCCTTTTCCGTCTCTACTCCTCTGATGTCTCTATCTCCATATACGGGAGCACCTCAGCCAGTATATCATGTGACAGCTGAGTGACAAGTGAGGAATCGTCCTGCTTGTCAACATGCGGCTCGTCGATCACGACATAGATAAGCACGCGCGGCTGCTCTGTCGGCGCATATCCCACAAAGGACAGAACATATTTTCCGTTGCCTCTCGGGAGCTTCTCTGCCGTGCCCGTCTTTCCTCCTATCGAATACCCTTTTATCTGCGTACGACGGCCGGTACCTCTCTCCACGACCGCTGTCGTATACTGTCTGATCAGCTTGGATGTCTGTGCGGAGACGGTCTTCTTAATGACCGACTCATCAGCGCTCTCCTGCAGGTTGTCGCTGTGACTGCGTATCTCCTTCAGAAAATGCGGTGCATAATATCTGCCGCCGTTGATCAGAGAGCAGAATCCGGCAGCCATCTGTGTCATCGTGACATTGAAACCCTGCCCGAAGCTGTTGGTGGCCAGATCGGAAGCTTTCATATCTCCTGCTTTGTACAGCAGGCTTGCCGTGCTTCCCTCACCCGGCACATCGATGCCGGTATACTCGCCGAAACCGAAGATATGCTGGTATTTTGTAAACGCCTCCGCTCCAAGTTCCTCCGCGATCTTCATCAGCGCGACATTACAGGACTCGGCCACGGCGTCTTCCACGGAGACTCTTCCGTGTCCGCCGGTATTATGGCAATGGATCAGATGGTCGTCTACCTTGAGTGCTCCGGGACAGTAATAGGTCTCATCGCCCTTGATGGCCGCAGTTTCCAAAGCTGCCGCCACAGTAAACGGTTTAAATGTCGAACCCGGCTCATACGTGCCGGAGACGCAGTAATTATTCCAAAGGCTGTTCATCGCCTTATTCTTTTCTTCGTCATCCATGCCTTCGATCTGCTTTTTGGTATATGCCTTATTCAGATCTCCGGGCTTATTCGGATCAAACACCGGGTAGGACGCCTCCGCCAGGATCTCACCGTTGTTCGGATCCATAACGATCACACCGGTATTGGCGCTGCCTTTCCTGCCCTCTCCCGCATGTTCGTCATTGAACTGTTTGATCTTCTTTTCGACGATCGCCTGTATATTGACATCGATCGTTGTCACGAGATGTGAACCGTCGACCGGATCCTTGGAAACGGTCATATCCGATGTCTCACTGCCGGCATAGCCGAAGGTGCGGCCGTCTTTGCCGTTTAATACATTATTATAGGCCGCTTCCAGACCGCAGCTTCCCTGTTCTTCATTGCCCATAAAACCCAGGACATCACAGGCGAGCGTACCGAGCGGATAACTGCGCTGGAAACGCTCCTGCAGCCAGAGACCGTCCGGATGAGGTCCTTCAGCCACATTGTTATAGGACTTTTCAAATGCCTGCGCCTTCTTGTAATCGATGCCTTTTATGAGGATCTTATACTGCGAAGAGGGAGATGTGGAGATAAATGTCTTCACCTCATCCGTATCGATCTCAAACAACTCCTTGAGAAACCTCAGCGTCGGCTCTATATTTTTTTTGTCCCGCAGCAGCGTCTTGGCGTCAAGGATCACATCATAGACCTTCTGACTGGTCGCCAGCACGGTCCCGTTGCGGTCACGGATGTCTCCCCGCTTGAACGGGACGGTACGGCTGTTGTACTGCTGCTGATTCAGTACGATACGCGTATATTCCTCGCCGCTTCGGTCCTGTATCATGACCATGCGGACCACAAGCGCAATAAAAGCCAGCCCTATGCCCAAAAAGAGCATGGCCAGCTTTTTCTGCATTTTCGGCGTAAAACGCTTGTCAAACAGGGCGTTTTTCTGCTTCGTCGCCATGTCGGTTTCCCGTGTCAGTTGTTCCCCGAAGCTACCGCGCTCTCACCGTATTGTTCCATATATTCATCGGTGCCCGAATCGACACTGATCACCTGATCGGCGCTCGCGGCATTCATACCCAGATCTTTGGTCGCGCGCTCCTTGATCTCTTCCAGATCGACCGAGTCCATAATGGCATTGTAATGTGTCTCGTTCTCATCCTGCATGGATGTCAGTGTGCTCTGCAGATCACCGATCTTCTCTTTCTCACCGGCGACACCGACCTGCGCTTTTATATAACTGACGCAGACGAGCAGGATGACCATTGCCGCCGCCAGAAGGAACAGCGTATAACCGGCCCCTGTATTTCTTCTGGACCTGCGGCGGCTGCGCCTGGCCTGCCCGGCCGCCGGTCTTCTTCTCGCCGGCTCACGCCCGTATGATGTGTATTCCGGCTTTCTGACCGCCGTGCCATAGATATAGCTGTTTCTCTGCGCACTCATGGTTAGCTCCCCTGCTCCTTTATAATTCTCTCAAATATCCTCAGCTTAGCGCTGGAGGACCGTGGATTGGCTTGCAGTTCCTCTTCGCCGGGTGTGATCGGCTTTCTCGTGATGATCCGTCCCTGCGGGACTCTGCCGCACACACAGACCGGAAATTCCGGCGGACATATGCAAGGATCCTCGTTTTTCTTAAAAGCCGACTTGACGATCCGATCCTCGAGCGAGTGAAACGATATCACGCAGAGCCTGCCGCCGTCGGCGAGCAGCTGAATCAGATCATCCAGACTCTGCTGCAGTATGGCGAGTTCGTCATTGGTCTCGATGCGAATCGCCTGAAACGTCTTTTTTGCGGGATGCCCGCCGCTGCGTCTGTATTTGGCGGGTATCGCATCCCTGATGATCTCAGATAGTCTTCCGGTAGAAAGAATTGGATCTTTACCGCGCTCCTGCACGATATGCGCTGCGATCCTATTCGCAAAGCGCTCTTCCCCGTAATCGCGAATGAGGCGGCAAAGATCCCGCTCTGAGTAGGAATTGACAATATCGGCCGCTGTTCTG
>OMSP01000248.1 GCA_900313775.1 uncultured Eubacteriales bacterium | reverse complement strand
GCGCCCTTCTTTATCTATCTGATCACGAAGGGAGGAGAGGCGTCATGATCAGCGTGCGGGAATTGAGCTTTTCATATGGCAGCAGGCGGGTCCTCAACGGGATCAGCCTGGAAGCGAAGCCAGGAGAACTGGTATGTGTGCTCGGCCAGAACGGTGCCGGCAAGACAACGCTCTTCAAATGCATACTCGGTCTGCTGCGTGGATATACAGGGGAAGTGTTGATCGACGGGGAAAACATAATGGAAATGGACGCCGGACAGCGCGCCCGCCGCGTTGCCTATATTCCTCAGGCCAACCGTCCGGCTTTCGCCTACAGTGTGATCGACATGGTCCTGATGGGAACAGGAGCGAGGCTGACCGGAATGTCCGGCCCGGCGGAAGCAGAATACAAAGCGGCTGAACAGGCGCTGAACAAGCTGGGGATCGGCGATCTTGCTGAGAGAGACTACACCAGGATCTCCGGCGGTGAACAGCAGATGGTATTGATCGCGCGCGCATTGGCGCAGGGAGCCAAGACTCTGATCATGGATGAGCCGACGACAGGTCTTGATTACGGCAATCAGATGCGCGTCCAGAAGCAGATGCGTCAGCTGGCAGCGGAAGGTTATACGGTCCTGCAGAGCAGTCATCACCCCGAGCAGACATATATGTTTGCAGACCGGATACTGTGCATCAAGGACGGAAAAGTATTTCGAGAAGGAACTCCGCAGAATGTGATGGATGAGATGCTGATACGCGAACTGTACGGACTGGAAGTGCGCATTTGCGAGGGAACAGACGGGAAAGCCCGGTTCTTTGAGCCGGTTTAAGGAAATATGCCGACAGACGGAAGAAACAGACAATACCATAAAGTCCTGTTGACATTGACCGCTCTTATCTGTGCGGTATCGATGCTCGCGGGCTGCGGGAAGATGAAGGTCAGCTACCCGGAGGGCACTGAGACCTATGAGTATACAGATGACTACGGACGGATAGTTGAGCTCAAGAAGGATATAACCCGCATCGTCCCCTCCGGTCCGAATACGCAGATGATACTGGTCACACTTGCTCCGGAGATGCTGGTGGGTGTCTCGGAAGCACCCTCCTCAGCGGTGCGCAAGTATTATCCGGAGAATTATATCGATCTGCCGACACTCGGACAGTTCTACGGCAAGAAGATGAGCATCAACCTGGAGAACCTGATCGGGACGGACGCGGAGATTATCATCGATGCCGGTGATGAGCAGGCAGACGGTTATGCGGATATGGATAAGATCCAGAATGAGTCGGGCATTGCCGCAATCTATGTGGAGGCTACGCTGGAGAACTATCCGACAGCTTACCGCAAACTGGGCAAGATCCTCGGCAAGGAAAAAGAGGCGGACGAACTGGCCGCCTACTGCGAGGAGACGAGCAGGAGAGCTGAAAAGATCAAAGAAAGCTTGTCAGAGGACGAGCGAAAGTCAGTTTATTTCGGGGTGAATTCCACCGGGTTAAACAGCAATGCGGGAGGCAGCGTCCAGGCGGCCGTGATCGAGTTTATCGGCGCCCGCAATGCGATCGAGATAGACGACGGCGATGTAAGCGGCAGAGACGGCGGCAACCCTGTCGGCATGGAGGTCGTCTACAAATCGGATCCTGATATAGTGATCGTTGCCGACGGCGGACCTTATGACGAAATGTCCGATCAGGGCTCGCAATGGTCCGAATTGGATGCGGTCAGGGAAGGCCGTTATTATGAGATCCCCACGAAACCGGTCAGCTGGATGTCGGCACCACCCTGTGTCAATCAGGTGTTGGGAGCCAGATGGCTGATGAGTCTGGTATATCCGGATCTTTACGAGGGGGATATCCGCGAGGATGTGAAAGAGTATTACCGTCTGTTCTGGCACTATGATCTGACGGATAAAGAGATCGATGAGTTTCTGGCCAATTCGACAGAAAAGGCCGGACGCAAGTAAAGGTAAAGCATGAGGTTGAAGAAACTGGCAATCTGTTGCGTGAGCGCTGTCTTGATCTGCGCGAGTATGATCATGAGAACGGACTGTGTGCATGCAAACGCAGTAGATAAGCTGACAATCAAGCTGGGGTATTTTGGCTGGCAGCCCTCGGAGTACGTCGAGAAGGCAGTGTTCCCGGCATCTGATCTGTATGACATGGGGACGGTGACGAGCGACTATACCTATTGGGACGGAGGTTCCCGGGTCGCTATCGACTCCTCGCTCGGAGTTCCGCTGTCGACAGTTCTCAACGCGGCCGGAGTCGATCAGAGTTCGATCGCGCAGATGGATTTCTGGACGGCTGACAAAGACGAAGGAGCTTTCACAAGCTTTACCTGGCAGCAGCTGCTGGGGACTAAAAGGTATTATTTTGAAAACTTAGCAGCTTGCTTTGAGTATGAGGACGAATCAGAGACAAATATCGTCCTCAACCAGGACAAGGCCTGGAGGAGGGCATACAGAGTCGATCCTATGATGGCGCTGGAGGAGCAGTGGGTATGGTATGAGGTTGGAACTGAGGATGCGAGCGGTACTGACGCGCTGACAACAGCAAATCGTTTTCGCTTGAATTTCGGCCAGGCGAGTCCGGATGAGATCCGCACTTTCAATTCGGCGAAGCAGGTCCATACGATCTATATCACTTTCTCCGGCACACCGCAGCTGACATCGAAGGAGGCCAATACCAATATCAAGGGAAAGGTCGGTTCGACGCATCAGTTAAAGATCTCAGCAGCCGCAGCGGACGAGGCCATGGAGAGGGCGATAGAAGGCAGCCTGACCTGGTCTTCAAGCGACCCGGGCATCGCTTCGGTCGATGAGAACGGTGTCGTGACATTTAACAAGAAAGGCAAGGTCGTCATCACGGCCAACGGTGCCGGGACCAGCCTGAATTTCTCGTTTACAGTTGGCGATGAAGAGAGCAAAAAGCAGGAACCGACACCTGAGAAGCAAGATAGCAAGAAGAAAAAAGAGGAAAAGAAGGAAGAGAAAAGAGGAGGTGCCGGCGGGACCGGTACGGGTAACGGCGGCGGCGGTCAGTCAAATGGCCGGTCCGGCAATATCAGCGGTCAGAGCGACCGCAGCCGTGACAACGGTCCCAACACAGTGACACGTCCAAAGACAATACAGCTGCATAAGCAGAGCGGCCGTTCGTTTATGCTTTCCGACGAAGCAAGCGAAAAACTGAGGCTGGCTTTCAAGAAGCAGGCTCCCAAGGAAGAAGCTTCGATGAGCACACATCAGGAGGAGATGGATAAAGACGCCGAGCAGCTCAAGATCAAAAAGAAGAAAGACAGGACCGGCATGCAGACCGGCTTAGCCTGCGGCTTCCTGGCCCTGTGCGGTATGGTTTACGGACCGATAGGTTTCAAGGTACAGATGGGAGGGAAAAAGTGGAAAACACACTAGGTATTCTCAACAGATCTATGCGGGCGATCGCCTCTTTCATGAAGATCCCGGTGATCATCATCCTCATGATCCTGATCGCCGTGTCGGTCTTTATGATCGGCTGGCTGATCACAGAAGCACTGACGGAGCACCGTCATCTGAAGGTAGTGATGCCGCGATTCGTGGATCAGATCAATGCTTCGCCGGATTCACAAACTGTGGTCAGCTGCATCAATGAGAGCGCTCTGCTGCGCAGACAAAAGAAAGCATTGACAGAGATCACGGCTCATCCTCAGATCACACCGCTCATGAGAGAGTCGCTGGCTATCAAACTGATCCGTGAGGAGAAAAGCTTTTACAGCAGGAGGTTAAGGGTCTCTGATTTCATTGCAAAAGTGGCGCCTATGTTTGGCCTGCTGGGCACATTGATCCCTCTGGGCCCCGGAATCATCGCGCTCGGACAGGGAGATACGATCACGCTGTCATCATCGCTGCTTACGGCGTTTGATACGACGATACTCGGCCTGATCGCCGCAGCGGTATCGCTGTTTATCTCCAGCGTCAGAAGCCGCTGGTATGAGGAGTATATGGCAGTGCTTGAGGCGGCAATGGAATGCATCGTGGAGGTTGAAAACAGACATGTTACGGCGTAACGGAACCGGAAAACTGGGAGGAGAAAGCGATTTCTCGCGGCGCAGCGATGTCGACCCGATGTCGACGGTCGCCAATCTGGTCGATGCGATGCTTGTGCTCGCTGTGGGGATCATGCTGGCGCTTATCATCAGCTGGAATCTGAACATCGGAGAGAACGGCAAAGTCAGGGACAAGGCCGACAAGGAGAACGCGATCACCGATTTTACCGAGGAGGATATCTCCAGCACGAATGATCCGAAAGGGGATCTTGAGAAGCAGGGATCGGTCTACTACGATCCCGCGACGGATAAATACTATATTATCGCCGACGACGGCAGCCAGATGGTGGTCGATCAATAGCGGTTTTATATAGATGGATAACTAATAACACAATTCATAAAAGGAGGAAGCTATGAGTAAAGCATTTAAGAAACTGACAGGCCTGTTGCTGGCCATGCTCATGGTCGTGACAATGATCCCGGTCATGGGCGG
>OMSP01000200.1 GCA_900313775.1 uncultured Eubacteriales bacterium | reverse complement strand
TTCCAATGAAAGCCTACACCGGAGATCAGCCCTTTATATTTGTAAGCTACGCCCATGCTGACAGAGAAACCGTTTATCCGATCATAGAATTGCTGCAGAACAACGGATATCACGTCTGGTATGATGAGGGTCTGCACATCGGAAATGACTGGAGAGATGAGCTCGCGGACAAAATACAGATCTGCCGTGCGTTTATCTTCATGCAATCGAACGCATCCGTAAAATCCGCCTATTGCAAAGATGAGATCTATGCGGCCGACTCTGAGATGAAGAAGCGAATGGATGATAAAGACACTGACGAAGACGGTCTTCCGTTCCTGACAATTAAACTCGATGAATCAGATGTATCCGGCGGACTTCGGATGATCCTCAACACTAAGCAGAAAGTTAACGGTGTCAATGTCTCTGCAAAAGAGATCATCCAACAGCTGATCGGCAGCAGTAAACTGGATGCATGCAGGGACCAGTTCCGCTATGTGGAAGGTGAGAACTGGGGACCTGCGCGGAGCGGGTACTATTTTGACGAGTGCCCGGATCATCCTGTATTTAACTCCGTAATCGACAGTCCGATATACGGAGACGAACGTCATTTCCTCAGCATTAATGATCCTATGCATAGTGAAGAAGACCATTTTTATACAGTTATGCCGGGGAACAGCTATACTGTTGAGATGATCTATAACAATGATGCCCTCCCTAATACAAACGGCAGCGGAAAAGGATTGGCGCAAAAAGTAAAGGTTTCCGTTAAACTCCCCGACAAACTCACTGCAAATAAAGCAGAAATACTGCAGGCAGATATTTCAAGCGTCGAAACTGAATACAGCAGCGTATGGGACCAGATCGCACTCTGCTGCCCGTTCGATGCAATCATCGAGTACAAGCCTGCAACTGCCAAAATCTATAACTATGGTAAATTAAGTGGTACTATTCTGGGCACTGAACTGTTTACGACAGGCGATTATATCGGATATAACAAGCTGAGCGGTGTTGTCCCTGCCGGATTAGCATTCAGCGGCCGAATTGTATTTGAGTTCCGCGTTAAGCCAATTCGCCAGGTGTTTTTCGAACGCACAGTATCCGTTGACAGGAAGAACTACTCTGATCGTGTATCTGTAAGGCCGGGTGATATCCTGACCTTCCGCATAAAAATGATAAACAATCACTACAATGATATAGGATATGTCACTTTTCGCGATGAATTGCCGGAAGGCCTGGAGTATATCCCGGATACGACCATCCTATATGCAATACCTGACGTAGCCGGCAGAAAGCTGGTTGATGCGATTGCCAAAAACGGAATCAATACCGGGACATTTGGCGTGGGTGTAAGCGGAGTCATCCAATACAAGGCAAGGGTCCGCGAAGATATTTCCGACTCCTGCAAACTGGTTTCCAAGAGCCACCTTTGGTTCAACCCCATAAAAGAATACAAATATGACTCTGAACATCACAGTGAACCGGTACTTGAAGCGGCAGTTGATATGCACGCCGAAGCCTCATGTTATGTGCATGCATAATGGGGTACCTGTTACCGATAATGGGGTACCTGTTACCGTGACAGTTCCGTGACGTTACCGTGACAGTCCCATGACAGTTCCATGACAAAATTGTTACAAGCAGAAAGGACCGGAGGTACATATTATGGAATTGCTTCTTTCTTTTTTAGCTATGCTTGCTTTGTATATTCTTCGATCACTCATCTCCGCATTTATAAATAAACTTAATAGCAAAAATACGAATGCAAGCACCTCGAATGCAAACGCCTCGTTCTCATACTGCCGCGAGCCTGACCTTGACAGGGTCCGTAAGCTGACGGACGAAGGCATGAAACGCCTCTCGGACCGCGGACTGGAGCGCCTGATGCTCGATGATTATACTTTCAAGACCAAGGTGTCTTCTCAGGCAGATACAAGTCTGGCGGTCATTCGCGGGCAACTTCAGTCGTGCCTGAATGAGATACTCTTCCGATTTCACGTGCTGCCCGTCATCAAGCTCGAAGTGGTGGAACTGGACGGTGACAATGCGGAGTCAGGCTCCGCCATGGGAATTTATCTCGGAGATAAGATCAAACTACAGCTCAAAAAAACATATACGCCGAAAGATATCATGCATGCCCTGTGCCACGAGTCCGTACACTATCTGCTGCACTATTTGAACATTAACGGCAGTGATACTGATATGGATGAAGGCTTGACGGAGGTTGTCTGCTGCCTTGCAGGCTTCAGCAATACCATGATCGCGTCAAATGCAAACAGGTACGCCCCCTACCTGATCGACCCGGAGTTCCGCGAGGTCAGAAGGCTCCTGCTGAGCCGGCGCCCTGAGCTGCTGAAGGCTGACGGTATGGAAAAAGCGCGGCAGTCCGCCATGGCACAGCTCAAGAAGAACTGCAAGGGCGCTCTCGACATGATAAGCCTGGCCGGGAATTTTCTGGAGACAAGTACGCCATCTGCATCCCTTTCGAAGGAACAGTTTGCCGCCATTCAAAAGACAATGCTTGCCTTTGAGACCGGCGATTACACCAGACGCATTCAGAAGGCTGAGCAGATAAAAGGTGAGGACCTGCAAGAAGTGCTCGACGCGGATGAGGATGTCATGAGAATCTGCGGAGAGATCTTTGAAGTGTTGCAGGCGTATAGATGATGAATTTCTTTACCGAAAAACAGGGGGCTGTCGCATTGCGGCAGCCCCCTGTTCAACCTCTACATCATCAAAATCGTCCGCAGCATATAAAGCGCGCTGTCCCGGTATCTCCCGAGTTCCGCTTTGATCTGTTTCCCATTTGACAGTCTGATCCACAGCCGGTCCTCCCCTTCCCTTCTGATCTGGGTGATGTCCTCGTAACGGATCCCTTCCGGCCCGGGCAGAAAGCTGCTGTAAAAAGCCGTCCCCGTGTACAGAAAGCCTTTCCTGCCATTGCGGAAAAAGGTGATATCTTCGATCGCAATGATCTCTTCGCGCTTAACGCTACGCGCATATGCATTTATGGCATTGTCAAGAATTCCCGGTTTCACCTTTCCCGCAAGGATCGGTTTCGTCGATGTTCTCGCGGAATTAACTGCTGCCCGTACACGTCTGGGCAGGCCATCCAGCCACAGTTTTCTGTTTTTTGCAAGGCTCTCTTCCACAGCTTTGCGTTGTAGATCTGCGGCCCCTGCCTGACCCGGTTTCCTGTCAGCAGTTCCGCCGGCAGCCGATGATTTCTCCCTGTTTTTGTAATAATCCCAGATGATCCTGCACCGGAATCCCTTCCCGTAATGCGGAACGCCAAAACTTTCCCCATCCAGACAGAATGGAATACCGTATTCTGTCTCCGGAAAGACCTGCTTGATCTCCGTCCTTCCTTTCACTGAATCGATCACCCGGACAAGATGGTTAATATCCATGCACAGCACATAACGGTCATCATCCATGAAATCAGCAAAGAGGAACTCTCCGGTCCCGAGTTCCCTGACGTCGCTTTCTCCGGTAATGTTCCTTATCCTCAGCCCCATGCTGTAATCCAGCAGACGCTTCCCGCTGTGATCAAGCACAGCGCCATGATGCAATTCGTTTTGTTTGTCCGTGCTGCCCCTGTAGTAAAGGTTACTGTCAAAATAGACCAGCTCACCATTCTGAGCATCCAGAACTCCTGCCCCGTACCATCCATATTCCTGACTGGCGGGCCGAAATGGAGAGATATCATCTTCTATCAATTCGGTATGCACGATGATCCTGCTGCGGTCTCTGCTGTATTCCCCCAGTTTTGTATAGGCATAGACGTCCGTATCTATATTTGATTCGTGTTCTGCGTAAAGCTTATCCCTGATCGCCTTCATGCCCGGAGAAAAGCGCTTCTCGTCCTCCTCATCGGGAAGAGGCCGTGGTCTTTCGGACACTGTGTCTTCCGTCATCTGCAATCTGATGATCGCGAACTTGTTATAGCCTTTGGCAAACTCCTCTCTAAGGCGCAGCGGTTCATCTGTGCCGATGAATCCCGGCAGATCAGCGGCCTCATCAGCCAGGCGCATTGCCTGAAAAGCGTCGCCTGCTTCATAAGTCTCTTTGGCCCTGTCCAAAAGTTCTCTGTAGTGCTTTTTCGTTTCTTCGCGGTCGCGCAGCCCTCTCGCCAGGCTCAGCCTGTAATCTGCCGGTATGCTCGGTCTGAGGATCACAGGCTCCGGCGAACGGATCATCCAGGCCACGCTGCTGAAACCCAGGATCCTTCCCAGCGCTCTCTGATCAAGAAGTTCACCCGTCCCGGCGTTCCAAATGAGCGCTGTCTGTTCTCCCCTGTAAGTCCAGATTCCTATCAAAAGACTCCCGCCATCAAGAAGGGCGGCAAAATCCAGTTTCCCGTGGACACCTTCCCCGGATTCATATTTTGCCAAAACGGCTCCTTTCGCAGGATCCAGAATATAGAGCACAGAATCTCCGCAGAAGACAGCCATGCCGTTCTTCATCGGAATCCAGCATCTGTCTGAAAGCGCACGGCCGACCACTCCTTCGAATCTGACCGGCACAGCTCTATCTTGCGTGTGATCATGTGGCACGGACTCGTCCTGCGCACCCTTTTCTATGTAATCGTCCGGCCGCCCGCCGAGCGTCAGGACCTCCTCCCCTCTGATATAATCGCCGAGATTATAATAAATCTTCCCTCCGAGAAGCATCCGTCCATCCGGAGTAAAACCGACCAGCCCTCCCTGATCTTTCAGCACCTGCAGGACTTCTCCGTTCTCCATACTGAGGATCACTATTTCTGTTTTCCTGTTCTCACCCTTCTTATTGATGAAGCGGTTGCCAACGGCGAACCTGTCATCCGGGCTCAGCATGAACATCTCGCACTGATTCCGCCGCCGCCACAGTTCTGTTCCGGAATCTGTCTCATAGAGCACATCATCCCCGTATGTGCCCGGATCACTGTAATAACTCCCGTGGCGGTTCACAAGGACGAACTTCCCATCCCCCGTGATCAGCGTTCTTTCATTTATTATTCCGGAGGAGGAGATCCTGGTCGGAGAAGGATCCGTGAAGATCGTTTTTCTGCTCTGAAGGTCCATAACGATATGGGTGCCGGTGGCAATATTATACTGATTCCGGACTGCCCAAATACCCGCTCCCCTTCTGCGGTCCGCACTAAAAGATGTGAAGTTTTTCCCGCTATACTCTCTATTGCTGCTGAAATCGCCGGTATCCAGATCCAGGATCCTTCTCTCCTTGATCAGCGCCTGATGATAGTCTTCCCGGGTCAAATAGTTGGGAATAGAGAGCAGCAGATCTTCCGCAGCATTATAGCTGATCCGCCCGCTTCTTCTGAGGAAGAGCGCGCGGTTGAAAACAGCGTCCGCCAGCGCCGCATCCTTCTCAAGAGCCTGTTCCCACAATCCCTCTGCCTGGTCATTTTTGCCGAGATCGAGATAGCTGAGCGCACGGTTGTTCAAGCTGTCTGCTGTATCCGGCGCCGCATCCGGTTCGGGACGCGGATAGACTTCTCCTATCGTTTCCTGATAAATACCTTGCAGCTTCGCGATGATTCCGCCAAAATCCTGCGGTCTCCCGCCCGGATCCTCTGCAAGACACTGTCCGAGAAGTTCAGCAACAGCCTCCGGCATCTTAACGCGGAAGCGTTCCTCTTTGAGATAGTCCTTGAATTTGTTTCCGGCTTCGGGACCGCTTTTCCATGGACGGCTTCCCATATACATTTCCAGCACGGACAGCGCCCAGCTGTAAATATCTGTCTGGCGGGTAACAGGTCTCCTCGCGTCCTGTTCGTAGGAACAATACGCGATCGTGCAGCCGCTGTAGGCCGCCATGCGCTCTGTACCGGACGAAGTAACAGGCTCAGCGCCCGGCTCAGTGCCATGTGCAGCACCGGACGCGGCTCCGGGCGCAGCACCGGAATCCTCTTCAAGCTCAGTGCGGGCGCGGGCGAGTCCGAAATCCGCCACCTTCGCATCCCACCCCGGTGTCAGGAGCAGATTGTCAGGTTTGACATCCTGATGTATAAGGCCCTTCCCCGATTCATGGGCGTAGTGCAGCCCCCTGGCAAATTGGATTGCGATATCGAGCAGTCTCTCCTGCACCGCCTTATCTGTGCCGCTGTACAGTGTCTGATCCTTGATCCTGCTTTCCAGGCTTCCGTTTTCCATCCATTCGGAAAAGATGGTAGGCACTCCGCCGATCTCGCGGACATAATAACAGGAGACAATATTGGGGTGCAGTCCCAGATCGATCCAGTCCTCACACTCGCGGATGAAGTTTTCCTTGCGCTGCTCGCTGCCCTCCGCAAAATACTTCGGCAGAGGACGCTTCATCGCAAGATCCATATTCCATCCGCTGTGATGCACTTTCCAGACGCTTCCCATACCGCCCTTTATCGGATCAGAGATCACATCGTAAATTTCCGAAATGGATGTTCCGTTTGTGATGGACTCGTTCGAGATCGTATCTGAACTGCCGAACAGGTCTTCATCTATGGAATTCTTGCTCAGATCTATAGATATGCTGCCGGAAGCAGAGTCATTCATAATAATCTCCTTGTCGAAAAAATCGTTGTGCCGATCACCAGATCGCCACCCGGTCTTCCGGCGCGAGGTACATGCCGTCTCCCTCAGTGATCCCGTAATAGTTGAGGAATTCGTCGAACTGCTGGAGCGTCGCGTTGATCCTCATATTCTTAAATGGCATATCATGAAATAAATTATAGCCATTAGCACATTGCTTTGCAAGCTGTTATGATAGCCTTGCCGGAAGGGAAGAAAAGTATCCGGCA